>NZ_JBSGUP010000255.1:0-10758 GCF_053607985.1 Streptomyces sp. NPDC055078 | reverse complement strand
CCGAGTTGCCCGGCGAAGGCGGGTGTGTCGGCGGCTGTGTCGGCGGCGAAGGCCAGCAGCGACAGGACGAGGTGGCCCGTCGCATCCCGGGCCGCTACGCCGTAAGGGTCCTCGTCGGCGACCGTGGGCTGCGGCTCTCCGGAGGTGAACGCCAGCGGCTCGCGCTCGCCCGGCTGCTGCTGAAGAATCCGTCGATCGTGGTCCTGGACGAGGCCACGGCGCTCACCGACGGACCGGTGAGCCCGGGGGCGGTGAGGGTCAGGGCAGCCGCCATGGTGACCTGTATGTCGGAGGCGCGGCCTCTACCCGGTCGAAGGAAAGCGGCGGTGCAGCTCCGCCACGGCTTCGTCCTCCAGATACGCCGTTGACCGACCTTCCAGGAGCAAGTACAAGCGCGCCGTCTCCTCGATCTCCTCTACCGCGTCGACCGCGCTCTCGAGCGTCAGCGCGGCGGCGAGCGACCCATGGTTGCGCAGCAGTAGCGCACGTGACTGCTGCGACGCCCGTGTGACGTGCTCGTTGAGCGCGTCGCTCCCGGGCGCCGCGTAGTCGATCAAGGGGAGTCGGCCGACACGCATGACGAAATACGGCGTGATGGGGGGCAGAGCGTCCTCGGGGCGCAGGCCCGGCAGGCATGAGACGGCGACTGCGGAGGTTGAATGAAGGTGGGCCACGGCGGTGCATGTCGGATGGCTCCGGTAGAGCGCCCGGTGCAGGACCAGCTCCTTCGACGGCCGGTCGCCCGCGAGGTGTTCGCCGTCGATCGACGTCACAGCGAGTCGCTCGGCATCGAGTCGGCCCAGGCAGGCATTCGTCGGTGTGATCATGATCTCGCCGTCCCTTCGGACGCTGAGGTTCCCCGTCCGGCCGGGGGTCAGACCGCGGTCGTACAGGGCAGCGCCGAGCTGCACCACCTGGGCCCTGAGAGCGTCGTCGAAGCTCATGGTCCGGCCCCCTGCAGCGCATCGCGGAAGAACGACGGTCCGCCGAAGTTCCCCGACTTGAAAGCAAGGGCGAGCTCACGCTCTTCGTCCACGAGCCATGGGACGCCGACACTGATGTCAGGGCCGATGCGTGCCGACCCGAGGGCGAGCGCCTCCGCCACCGCTCCGGAGGTTTCACCTCCCGCGACGACAAGCCGCCGAACGCCGAGCTGCACGAGAGCGTGCCCGATGCGGCCCATGGTCAGTTCGATCCGGCGTGAGACGTCCGCAGGTCCTGGCCCGCTGACGGCTGTCGGGGTACTGGCCGCATCGTGGTCAGTGGTGATCAGCACCGGGCCGTCAGAGAGGCGACGGCCGGCGAAGTCGAGCGATCGGCGCACGGCGGCGTCGCTGTCGACAAGGTCGCTGATTCCCAGAGACAGCTTCGCCCCGTCGAAGGCTCGCACTTGCTCGCGGGTCGCGCGGGAGAGACTCCCGGCAAGGATGGCGGCCGCTCCGGGGGGCGGCATCGGCCGGTGCCCGTCAGCGGGCGGCACGGGCCCGGAACGGGCGAGGGCGGCCAGGGCGAAGGCGGCGCCGTACGCGGCCCCGCCGGCGGCGAGCCGATCGGCCGCCGCAGCCTTCGCGATCGTCTCCAGGTCCGTGTCCCGGACGGCGTCCGCGATGACGTGGTGGGTGTCCGTGTCGTGACGCGCGATCTCCGCCAGGCATGCGATGACGGCGTCCGCGCCCGCTTCGACCGTGGGCAGCCGCACCAGCGCCACACCGCGCCTGGTCTGCTCGCCGAGCACTCGTGGCAGTTGCGGATCACGCATGGGGTTGAGCGGATGGTCACGCAGTGGGGATTCGCTGAGCAGCTCGTCGCCGACGAACAGGTGTCCGAGGTAGACCGTCCGGCCGTTGGCCGGGTACGAGGGGCAGTGCACGACGCGGTGTGCGTTTGTCACGTCGATGAGGGCGTCGGTGATGGGACCGATATTGCCGTCGGCCGTGGAGTCGAACGTGCTGCAGTACTTGGAGAACAGCTGCTCGGCGCCGATGGCGAGGAGTGCTTCCGCGGCCCTGGTTGCGGCCGCACGCGCCTCGGATGCGGCCACGCTGCGGATCTTGAGGGCGACGACGACCGCGTCTCCGCCGTCAGCCGCTACCGCCGCGCTGCCGAATGCGAGGCGGGTGTCGAGCCCGCGTGCCGCCAGTGCGCTGGCGAGATCCGTGGCACCGGTGATGTCGTCCGCGATGCAGCCGACCGGCCGCGCCCTCCCACTCATCGGGCCACCGCCGCGTCGGCGAATCGCGGCAGGTCGACGAGTAGTTGCCTGGTGTATGGGTGGTCGGGCCGCGTCAGCACGCGTTCGACCTCGCCGGACTCCACGACGTTCCCGTTCTGCAGCACCATGATGTCCTTGGCGATGCTGCGCACGACGGCGACATTGTGAGTGATGAACACCATGGTCAGACCGCGCTCGTGCTGGAGCTCACGCAGCTGCTCGATGAGCAGTGCCTGTACGGACACGTCCAGCGCGGAGGTGATCTCGTCACAGATCAGCAGTTCGGGGTCGACGATCAGCGCGCGGGCGACCGCGACGCGCTGCCGCTCACCGCCTGATAGTTGCTCGGGCATGCGGTTGGCCAGGTCCGCTCCGAGCGCGACTTGCTCGAGGACCTCCCCGACCTTCCGACGGCGTTCCGACCGCGACAGGTGCTCGAAGTACCGCAACGGCTCCTGGACGTTCTCGCCGACCGACAGCCGTGGGTTGAGCGAGGCGTGCGGGTTCTGGAAGATGTACTGGATTCGACGCCGTTCCTCCGGCCGGCGGTGGCGTACCCGCGGATCCAGCCGCTGTCCGTCGAAGGCGACCGAGCCCTGCCACGCGGAGTGCAGGCCCACCAGGCAGCGCGCCAGCGTTGTCTTGCCCGAACCGGACTCGCCGACGATGCCCAGACAGCTTCCCGCCGGCACGGTGAAGCGCACATCGTGCAATGTCGGTTTGGCGCCGTACCAGGCGGACAGCCCGTCGACCTCCAGGGCGCCCGTCCCCTTGCCTGTGCTCGGCCCGGGTGGCGCGAATGCTGGAGCAGAGGGCGAGTCGCTCCCGCTCACCGGGTGGTGGCAACGCGCGACATGCCCCTGGCCCACAGGCTCCAGCGGCGGCTGGGTCTCTTGGCACTTCTCGGTCGAGACCGCACAGCGTTCGGTGAATGCGCAGCCCGCCGGCCACTGCCCCGGCCGTGGTGGGCGGCCTTCGATGCCGACGAGGACGCCTGCGCGCTCAGGTGTCGGCGCCGCCCGCAGCAGCCCCGCGGTATACGGATGGCGGGCACCGCCGAAGACCGCGGGTGCGGGCGCGTGCTCGACGAGCCGCCCGGCGTACATGACGGCGACGTCATCGGCGATCTCGGCCACGACCGGGAGGTCGTGGCTGACGTAGACAGCGCTCACGTCATGTGCTGCGGCGAGTCGCCGGATCGTCTGCAGGATGTGGCGTTGCGTGGTGACGTCCAGACCGGTCGTGGGCTCGTCGAGCACGACGAGCCGCGGTCGGGAGGCGAAGGCCATGGCGATGGCGATCCGCTGTGCCTGCCCGCCCGAGACCTGGTGCGGGTAGCTCCGCAGCAGTTGGCGGGTGGCGGGCAGCCGCACTTCTTCGAGCAGGGCGGCGATGCGGTCCTCAATGGCCTCGGATTCGGCGCCCTCGTCGTGGATGCGCATCGCCTCGCGCAGTTGGTAGCCGAGCCTCAGAGCGGGGTTGAGGCCGCTGGCAGGGTCTTGCGGAACGTAGGCGACGAGTTTGCCACGGGCCTTCCGCAGTGCGGTGCCCCGCAGATCGAGCATGCTCGTGCCGGCGATGTCCACAGTGCCCTCGGCGATGGTCAACCCGCGCCGCGCGTAACCCAGGAGCGAAAGGGCGACGGTGCTCTTGCCCGAACCGGACTCGCCGACCAGGCCCATGACTTGCGCGGCGGCGACGGAGAAGGTGACGTCCTGGACGACAGGTGTTCTGGAGCGGCTCAGCACGACACCGAGGCCGTCGACGCGGAGTCGGGGTGTTTCCGGTCGGAGGAGCGTATCTCCGGTCATTTCGACTCCTCGGTCGTGGTGGTGGCGACGGCATTGAGTACCGTGTCCTCACCCCGGGTCTCGCCCAGGTTGGCCCGCGCGATCGCGTCGGCGAAGGTGTTCGTCCCGACTGCGAGCAGGGCGAGCAGTGCCGCTGGGGCCAGCACGCCCCACCAGGTCAAAGCCAGCCCGATCCGGTTCTCGTTCACCATCACGCCCCAGTCGGGTGCGGGGGGCGGCGAGCCGAATCCGAGGAAGCTCAGACCGGAAATCAGGACGATGGTGTAACTGAGCCGGAGCCCGAGTTCCACCATGAGCGGCGTCGTCAGGTTCGCCAGGACGTGTCTCCTGAGGACGGAGTGCATGGGCATGCCCCAGACAGCCACCGCCTTGACGAAGTCCTGCTCACACACGGATTGCGCGGCGCTGTGGATGACACGCGCGGTCTGCGGCGCCTGGGACAGGCCCACCGCCAGGATCAGGAGCCACCACTTAGGCCCGACGAGGCTGAGCAACAGCAGCGCGAAGACCATCTGCG
Organism: Streptomyces sp. NPDC055078; assembly: GCF_053607985.1. Lineage (NCBI taxonomy): Bacteria > Bacillati > Actinomycetota > Actinomycetes > Kitasatosporales > Streptomycetaceae > Streptomyces > Streptomyces sp. NPDC055078. The sequence goes on along the minus strand of NZ_JBSGUP010000255.1, from coordinate 6,218 downwards.
GGATCGCGAGCACGACGTCGACGCCGCGCATGAGGAGATTCTCGGCGAAGCCTCGGCGATAAGCTGCCACGACGCCGATGACCGCGCCTGTTCCGACGGCGACCGCCGTGGCGGTGAAAGCCAGGAGCATCAGGCGCTGGCCGCCGTGAAGCACGCGGTGGAGCACGCTGCGGCCGAGTACGTCGGTCCCCAGCGCGCCGGCCGAGTTGGAGAACGGCGGTGCCACGAACTGGGTCGGTGACCCGGTGGTGAGCGGGCCGAGGAACGCGATCGCCAGCACGAAGAGTGTGAGACCGGCGCCGACCTGCCCGCGCCTGGTGCGCAGCGCGGCTCCCAGGACGCGAACGATCGCGCCCTTGTTCCTGACCTTGGCAGTGGCAACCGGTGTGGTCGTACCGATGACGGGGGAAGGGGAAGGGTGTTTGGACATGAGTCACCGAGGCGCGCGTCGGCGCGGGGTCGAGAGCAGCACGAGCAGGTCCGTGAGTATGTTGAGGGTGACGTAGAAGATCGCCAGCAGGACGACGATGAACTGCAGGACGGGGACGTCGCGGTTCTGCACGGCACCGGCCAGCGCGAGTCCGATCCCCGGGAATCCGAAGACGGTCTCCACCAGCACGATCCCGCCCGCCAGGTACAGCAGGTTCAGGCCGAAGACCTGGATCGCCGGCGCGATCGCGTTGGGCAGGGCGTGACGGAACAGAAGCCTCTTCGTACTGGCGCCCTTGAGCTGGGCGACCTCCGCGTAGTCGCTGGTGAGCGCCTCGATCGTCGCGGCCCGTACCATGCGGAACATGTATGGCGCGGTCACGATGACCAGCGTCAGGGCAGGAAGGACGATCTTGCTCGGCTGGTCCCAGATTCGCTCGTCAGCCGCGATGATGGACGTGGCCGGGAACCATTCCACCAGCCCGATCGAGAACGTGAAGATCACGAGGATGCCCACGACGAACTCGGGCAGCGCACTGGCGATCAGGGCGAGTACGGACGAGGCAGTGTCGAGCTTGCCGTCCCGGCGGTGTGCCGCGAGCACGCCGGTGACGATACCGACCAGGGTCGACGTCAGTGCGACAACGAAGACCAGTACCGCCGAATTCACCAGGCGCGGGATCACGAGCTCGGATACCGGCTCGCGGGTGGACAGCGAGTTACCGTAGTTGCCGCTGACGAAGTCCCCGAACCAGGAGAACAGGCCGGACACGAGGGGCTCATCGAGCCCGAGTTCCGCTCGCAGTGATGCGAGCGCCTGCGGGGTCGCGTGCTGCCCGAGCACCGCAGCCGCCGCGTCCCCGGGGAGCACTCGGGTCGCAAGATAGGTGAGGATCCCGACGAGGACAACCGACAGGAGCCCCAGCGGGACGCGCCACAACAGCATGCGGCGTACGGGGTGAGCCGCCCGAGCCCTGGATGACTCGGGGGGCGCCGGGGTCGGCACACTCGTGACGCGCGTGCCGCTGGTAGGTGGGGCCTGTTCAGCGCTCATGGTCACCCCCGGAGCCAGACGCCCTGCCAGCTGCTGCCGTTGATCGGCAGGCCGGTGACGTTCTCGGTGACCCCGCCCACGCGGGAAGCCATGCCTTCGATACCGGGGAAGTGGACCGGGATGATGTAGCCCCCCTGCTCGTGGTCGAACTTCAGGAGTTCCTGGACCAGTTCACCGCGAACCGCCGGGTCCGCGGTTGCCAGTGCCCTGTTGTAGGTCCGCTGCCAGAGCGCGTCTGTCTGATGGATCTCGTTGAACGGCGCGTCCTTGGCCATACCCTGCTGCGCCATGGTCAGGTAGGAGCCGACGTTCCAGAAGCTCAGGGCGAACGGGACCTTCGAGTACGACTGGGAGAAGAACTGGGTGGGGTCCTGTGTGCGGATCCTCACGCGCACGCCGGCTTTCTCCGCCTGCGCGGCGAATACGCTGGCGCCGGCCAACGCGCCCGGGCCGATCGCCGATGCGAAGAGTTCGACCTGCAGGTCCGTCTGCCCGGCGGCACGCAGCAGTGAACGGGCCTGGGCCAGGTCCTGCTCGCGCTGCGGGACAGCACCTTCGTACGCAGCGTCGATTGCGCCGAATGTGTCGTTCCCGATGGCGCCGAGGCCGCCGAAGACCTGCTCGTTGTACTCCTTGCGATCGACGAGCAGGCGCAACGCCTGACGCACGCGGACATCTTTGAACGGCGCCTGGTCCACCCGCATCGTGAACGGTACGAAACCGCGGGTCTTCGAGACGACGACCCTGCCGCCGGCCGACTCGACGAGCTTGACGGAGGTGGACGAAAGCTGGTTGACGATGTCGACTTGACCGGACTGCAGCGCGTTGACCTGCGCTGTCTCGTCGGCGAAGTTGATGATCACCAGCTCGTCGAGGTATGGCTGGCCGTTCTTCCAGTAGTTGTCGAACCGGGGGAACCTGGATTCCTGGCCTGCGGTGAAGGAGCCGAACCGGTACGGCCCGGTCCCGACGGGCTTCTTGGGGTCGTAGTCCTGCGGCACGATGCGTGTGGCGAAGACCCCGGCAAGACCCTCGGGGAAGATGGCGTACGGTGCGTCGAACGGGATACGGAGCGTGCGCTGGTCCATCACGCGCGCGGCGGCGAGGTCGAGAGGGCCCATGGTGATGAGCCCGGGGGATTTGTTTTTCTCGATACGCCGGAGCGAGTGGAGGACGTCGGCGGCGGTCAGTGCCTTGCCGTTATGGAAAGTGATGCCCGGCTTGACGCGGATGGTCCACTCGGTCGCCTTGGCGTTGGCCTCGATGGACTCGGCGAGCACCATCTCCGGCGCGCCGGATTCTGCGTTCATCTGGACGAGCTGTTCGAAAAGAGCGCCCGCCCGGAGGAAGTCCATCGTGGTGAGGGGGCTCTGGGCGTCGAGTGTGTCAGCGCTGCCGCCGGAAGTTGCGCCGACGCGCAGCGTGCCGCCGCGCCTGGGGGTTTGCTCGCCCTGGCCCTCCTGCCCGGTGTCCGACCCGGATCCGGTACAGGCGGCGAGACCCCCTCCGGCAAGGGTGAGTGCTGTCGCCCCTCCCGCTTGGAGCAGTCTTCGGCGGGTGAGCGAGTTCGCAGAACGGCGATCCGGCGTCATGCGCGGTTCTCCCTGTTCATCGGCTGTGTTGTAGGTGGCCTGGCGCCCCGGGAATTCGGGGCGCGGCACACGTCCTCACCTGCGCGGCGGCCGGTGTGACGTCAGGTGAGGTTCATGCCCCCGTCGACGAGGAAGTCGGTACCGGTGGTGTAGGACGATTCGTCCGAGGCGAGGAAGGCGATTGTCTTGGCGATTTCCGCGGGGCGCGCCATGCGTCGCAACGGGATCTTCGCCACGTCATTTGCGACCCGGTCGGGCTCGGTCCTCTCCGAATGCTCGACCTGCGCCGTCCGGACGTATCCTGGCGACACCGAGTTCACGCGAACCCCGTGCCGGGCGAGGTTCATCGCGGCGTTCCGGGTGATTCCCAGGACTGCGGCTTTCGACGCGACATAGGCGATGAACCCGTTCTCCGTGCCGCCCCGGTGGGCCCACGACGATGCGATGTTGATGATCGACCCCGAGCCTTGGGCCGTCATCCCCGGGAGCACGGCCTGCATGCCCAGCAGCACCCCGGTCTGGTTGACCGCGACGACGCGATTCCACTCATCGGAGCTGATATCGGCGACGGCAGCCGGAGAGCTGATACCCGCGTTGTTGACGAGCACGTTGATCTGGCCCCACGTGGGGTCGACTCCGGTGACGACTGCGCCCCAGTCCTTCTCGGACGTGACATCGAGGTGCCGGTAGACGACCTTCAGGCCCTCGGCGTCAAGCCGTGTGGCCAACGCCTCGCCCTGCTCGTCGAGCACATCCGTAGCGATAACGCGTGCACCCTCACGTGCGAGCAATTCCGCGTGCGCCGCTCCCTGACCCTGTGAGGCCCCGGTGACCAGCGCAGTTTTGCCTTTGAGTCGATTAGTCATGGCGGTCAGTGTCCCGGCGTCCCTCAGGGCACACCATTGTGTGTGGATACAGACCACTAAGGGTGGACTAGCCGGATGGATAGGGCCTGTATGCGTCGACAGGCAAAGGCCGGACGCTTGCGGTTGGCGTCAGTTGTTGAGGGCCGCCGCTCTCCCCGATGGTGCAAGGAATGTGATCCGACCGTCGAAGGGAACCAGGCTAAGCCATGGATCTTGGATTCTTCAGCCCGCCGTATGCCCAGGAGTACGTCGCCGGCAGGCGCACGCTGCAGGAGGTCATCGAGTGGGACCTTCAGGTCGCCCGATGGGCCGACGAGTACGGCCTGGCCGAGCTCTTCTTCGCCGAGCACCACACCATCGGACACGAACCGAGCCCGGCGCCCGACCTGATGATCGCCGCGGCCGCGCGCGAGACCGAACGGCTTCGGCTGGGCGCCGCCGCCCACCTGCTGCCCTACCACAACCCTGTCGCACTCGCCCATCGGCTCATGTACCTCGACCACATGACAGGCGGACGTTATATCGCAGGCTTCGCACCCGGCTCGTTCCCCACGGATGGCCAGTTGTTCGGTGTGGGACCGGGCAACGCCAAGATGATGGACGAGGCCCTCGACATCATCGACGCGATCTGGACCCGCCCGGGACCGTTCCGCATCGAGGGCGAGTTCTGGACCGTCGACATGCCGGCGTACTCCGACCAGTGGAACGGCCCTCACCTCAAGCCCTTCCAGGGCCCGCGACCCGAAGTCATGATGACCGGAGTCCAGCCCACCTCACCCACCTTCGTGGACGCCGGCCGACGCGGCTTCTCGCCGATGAGCCAGCAGATTGGAATGCACGTACTGCGCAAGCAGTGGGAGACGTACGCGGAGGCAGCGACCGAGGCAGGCCGCACGCCGGATCGCGCGAACTGGCGCGTCATGCGCGACGTCTTCGTCGCCGAGACCGACGAGGAGGCGCGGCGGCTGTTCCTTGAGGGGCCGGCCGGCCGCACGTGGGAGGAGCTTGTGCTCCCGACGTTCCGCGCGGTCCGCGACCGCGGCGGCAGACCGTATGCGCTCGGAGAGCTGCTCGTCGGCCCCGGCATGAGCGTCGACGAGCTGACGCTCGACTGGATGGTCGACCACTTCTTCCTCATCGGTTCCCCGGACACGGTTGTCGAGAAGATCACTCAGGTCAACGAGGAACTCGGAGGAGTCGGTGCCCTGCTGTCGTTCACCTACGACTTCAGCCTGGACCCGGAGACCTACCGGCGCCACCTTGAGCTGCTCGGGCGCGAGGTCGGCCCGCGGATCGCTTCGATCGGCCCCCGCGCCGCGGTCAGCGCGTGAAGAGCGTCCCGTCCCCGGCGATCGTCTACGACGCCGCGCCGGAATCACTGGCCCTGCCGGTGCGAGGTCCGCGCACATCCGCCCTCGCGGGTACCCCGGTCGAGTCCGTGCACGTGCTGCACAGCGACTCGGGAGGGCGTAGCGGGGTCTGGGAGTGCACCCCCGGGCGTTTTGATTCCGCGCGCGACGGTGACACGGAGCTGATGTTCTTCGTGGCCGGCGAGGGTACGATCACGAGCGCAGATGGCACGGTTCATGAGATCCGGCCAGGCGTTGTGCTCGTGGCCCCGGACGGCTGGCGCGGAACCTGGGACATCCGCGAAACGATCCGCAAGGTGTACACCCTGTGGAGTACGAGTCCCGACGGCCAGTAGCCCGTACCGCACCGCCTGAGAACAGGAAGGGCGGCGTCCGATGCGGACGCTGCCCTTCCCGGTGTTGAAGTACCGCTCAATCCGCGACCGGGACTGCCGCATCCTCGTAGTAGCGGACCTTCTTGAACTTGCCGGCCTCGATCTCGACGATGGTCACGCCCTCCAGGGCGTAGCGGTTGCCCTCCGGGTCCGTCAGACGGGCCCGGAACTCGATCACGGCCGACGTCTCGCCCTCGCCCCAGTCGCCCAGGATGTCGATCTCGAGGTCGGGGAACGACCGGTAGAACTCTTCGGTCAGATCCCGGATCGCGGCGTGGCCCTGCTTGGGCGGCTGACCGGAAGCGTGGAATGTGGCGTCGGGGAGAAAGTGGTCCAGCAGGCGGTCGAGGTCATGTCGGCACTCGGCGTCCCAGGCCGACGCCTGCAGGTCGCGGGCAAAGCTCATGAGGAGATCTCCTGTCGTGACGGTTGGTCGAGCGTGATCAGGCGCCGGAGGCGACTCGCGGTTGCAGCGCTTACGACTCGGCCAAGATGGTCGAGAGACGCGCTGCGGCGATGGCCCCACTTGCCAC
>NZ_JBSGUP010000254.1:0-10779 GCF_053607985.1 Streptomyces sp. NPDC055078 | reverse complement strand
GATCCATGTGATCCGCGCCCCACAGTGCTTTTGTGTCACCGGGATGGCGGGTAAGGTTAGGTTAGCCTCACCGATCAATCGGGACGATCAGTCGGAAAAGGCACGACCTGTACAGCCACCCTCTGAGTCGTCGCGACCAGTGGATCCATCGGGGAGGTGAACCCGCGTGTATGTCTGCTCATGCTTCGGCGTCACGGAGAAGCAGGTGAAGGAGCATGCGGACGCCGGTGCCGGCACCCCCCGCCAGATCGCCTCCGCCTGCAAGGCGGGCACGGACTGCGGGTCGTGTGTGCGCAGGATCCAGTCGATCCTGGGCCGCGGCAGCTGCCCGCGGCGCGCGCTGCTCGACCAGGGCAAGCCCGCGCTGAACGCTGTCACCGAGAGCGCTGTCACCGAGCTGGAGCCGGGTGCCGTCGCGGGTCTGGACGAGGCGGCCTGAGCCTCCCGCCGGACCTTTCGCTCCGAGCCCCCTGCCGCGCCTTCGGCGGTCCGGGCCGGGTCGGCCCTCAGTCGTCCGGGCCGGGTGCCGTCCGGGCCGGGTGCCGTCAGCTGTCCGGCTGCTCGATCAGCTGCGCGATGTAGAGCGGCTCGCCGAGCTTCTCGACCAGCTCCAGCTGAGTGTCGAGATAGTCGATGTGGTGCTCCTCGTCCTCAAGGATCGATTCGAAGATATTCGCCGAGGTCACATCGCCCTTGCCGCGCATCACCTCGATACCGCGCTTGAGGCGGTCGATCGCCTCCACCTCGATCTGCCGGTCGGCCTGGAACATCTCGGTCACGGTCTGGCCGATGCGCACATGGAACAACCGCTGGTAGTTCGGCAGACCGTCGAGGAACAGAATCCGGTCGGTGAGCACTTCCGCGTGCTTCATCTCGTCGAACGACTCTGACCGGGTGTACTTGGCGAGCTTCGTCCAGCCGAAGTTCTCCTGCATCTTCGCGTGGAGGAAGTACTGATTGATCGCCGTCAATTCGGCCGTCAGCTGCTCATTGAGAAACTCGATGACCTCGGGGTCGCCCTGCATCGCAGAAGCTCCTTCCACACGTGTGGCTCGGGGGCAGGTTCGCGCATCCTCGCATCGCCGCTGAGAGCCCGTCCAGTAAGTGCCTCCTTAGTAGGAGTTGCCCGAATCGGGCCAGACCTGGTCATGACCACCCCTCGTGGTCTGTCACCATGGATGGCATGGGTCAGCCGGAGAGCCGGGATTACCGTGCAGCAGAGGAGTCCGAGCTTCCGCCGGGGCAGCGACTGCAGCGTGGCTGGCCGGTCACCCATTACGGGCCCGTGCCCAAGTTCAAGCCGGACCGCTGGGAATTCAGGGTCTTCGGCGCCACGGCGGACGGCGACAAGCGCTGCTGGAACCATGAGGAGTTCTCGGCGCTGCCCTTTTCGACGGTCGTCGCGGATCTGCACTGTGTGACGAAGTTCAGCATGCTGGGGGCCGAATGGGGTGGTGTGCCGGCCCGTTCCATTGCGGCTCTGGCGCCGCCCGCGCCGCAGGTCACCCATGTCATGGTCTGGGCCGAGTACGGTTTCAGCGCCAATATGCGCCTCGCCGATTTCACCGATGAGCGCGCGATCTTCGCGACTCACAAGGACGGCGAACTGCTTACCGCCGAGCATGGATTTCCGCTGCGTCTGGTGGTGCCGCACCTGTATGCCTGGAAGGGTCCGAAATGGGTCCGGGGCGTGGAATACATGACGGCCGACCGCCGGGGTTTCTGGGAGGAACGCGGCTATCACAATCTCGGCGACCCCTGGCGGGAGCAGCGGTATTCGTACCAGGAAGAGCCGGGAGACGGCCCGGAGCTGTGATGAGCGCGGGTGTCCGCGTGATGATGAGCGCGGGTGTCCGCGTGCGTGTGCCAGGGTGCGCCGGACAGGGGCTGCCGGGTGGCGTCAGTGGAACTGGTGCATCACGGCGTGGCCCTTGCCGCGGCCGATCAGCCACTTGTTGACCGGGGTGGTGATCACGAAGGCGACCGCGAAGGCGATGGCGAGGGCGTACCAGAACAGTCCGTCCGACACGCCCGCGTGCATGGCTCCGGGCCACAGGGCGAGCACGCTGTTGTCGGTGATCTCCATGACGGTGATGGACAGCGTGTCGGCGGCGAGCGCGACCTTGACGGCGGCCTTGAAGGCCAGGCCCGCCTTAAGGATGGTGATCATGGTGAAGGAGTAGCCGAAGATGAACGCCAGGAAGATCGCCAGGGCCATCGTCGGGACGTTGTGCCAGCCGAGCGCGGTACCGATCACCATGCCCAGCACCTCACCGATGGCACAGCCGATGAGACAGTGGAGGGTCGCTTTGGCGGCCATGCCCCAGCTGACCGCGCCGCTGTCGTGTTGATGGTGCCCGTGCTGTCCGTGCTGCTGACCGTGCCCCTGTTGCTCACCCTGCTCAGTGTGTCCGGCGTGTCCGGTGTGTTCGGTGGTCTCGACGCGTCCGGTGGTCTCGACGTGTCCCGCGTGCTCCGGCTGCGCGGGGTCCGTGCCGGGGGCGCTCTCGTCGGTCCGGCCGTGGTCCGCGTGATGGGCGTGAGCGTCGTGCTGCATAAGAAGTCCCCAAACGAGGTGTGGTCCTGTCCGACAACAAGACCGTATGCCCCCATGGGGTATTGCGCCACATCTGCCACTCCGGCCCGCATGGGCCGACGGGTCCGTCGGCTACCCGCGGAGCCCCTTCAGACGCGCCACATCGGCCGCGTGCCCTTCCGTACCGCCCGGAGTCTCGATGATCAGCGGTACGCCGGCGGTCGCCGGATGGCACATCAGCTGCCGGAACGGTTCCTCGCCGATATGGCCGACGCCGATGTTCTCGTGACGATCCTTGTGTGCGCCGGCCATTTCCTTCGAGTCATTGGCGTGAATCAGTTTGAGCCGTCCCTCTCCGACTGTCTCCACCAGAAGATCCAGGGTCCGCGCTACCCCCAGCGGGGCCGCGAGATCGTGCCCGGCCGCGTGGACATGGCAGGTGTCCAGGCAGACCCCCAGCCGGGGGTGGGCGTCCAGTGCCTCGAAGTACGGGCCGAAGTCCTCCGCCCTGGAGCAGAGGGAGAACCCCTGTCCGGCCGTCGACTCCAGCAGCAGAAACGGATCGTCGTCCTCGGTCAGCTCATCGAGCAGCGGCAGCATCAGCTCGCGCGCCTGCGCGAGGGCCACCTCACGGGAGCGCCCGCCGGTCGCCGAACCGGTGTGCACCACCACGCCACGGGCGCCGATCTCCCGGCCCCGGCGCAGTGAGTGGCGCAGCGACACCACGGACCGCTCGGCGGTCGCCTCGGTGTGCGAGCCGAAGTTGATCAGATACGGGGCATGGACGTACACCGGCATTCCGGCCTCAGCGCACCCGGCGCGGAACGCCTCGTCCTGCGCCGGACTGCCCGGGGGCGTGGCCCATCCGCGCGGATTGGCCACAAAGACCTGGACGGTCTCCGCCTTCAGCTCACGGGCGTACGACAGACCGGTGCGGGCGAGACCGCCCGCCACGGGTACATGGCCGCCGACGGGGTTGCGCATGAGTGCTTGGTCCGTCCTTCGGTCGTGAGGGCGCTGGGGGCCGGTCGTGAGGGCGCCGGGGGATGGTGGTACGGGTGAGAGGCGGCCGTCGATGGTGGTGCGGGGGCGTCACAGTCCCTTGAGCTTGACGGTGATCGTGCTGCCCTCGGCTGCCTCGCCGTCCGCCGCCGGGGACTGGCTCTCGACCGTGTCGCCCAGGAAGGGGAAGCTCTTCTCGACTTTGACCTGGAAACCCGCCGACTCCAGCGCGCTCCGCGCCTCGTCGACTCCCTTGCCGACGACATCCGGGACGTCGATCATGCGCGGCCCCTTGGAAACCGTCAGCGTGACCGTGTCACCACTGGCCAGTTCGCTGCCCTCCGGCGCCGACTGCCGGGCGATCGTGCCCGCCTCCTGCGGCGAGTTGACCCGATCGGAGGCGATCACGACCCGGAACCCGGCCCCCTCCAGCTCCGCGGTCGCTCCTTCCACCGGGTCGCCCGTCACATCCGGGACCGCGATCGGAGCGCCCTTGCTGACGACGATGGCCACCGCCGAGTCCGGGCTGCGGCCCGCCCCGGCCGCCGGGTCCGTACTGATCACGGAGCCCTGTGGGACCTCCTCGCTGAAGGCGCGGCTGGTCACCCCGGGCGCGAGACCCGCCGCCCGCAGTCTGCGCTCGGCCGTGGCCAGCGGATCGCCCTTGACCGAGGGCACCCGTACGATCTCCGGTCCGCGCGACACGACCAGCGTCACCGAGCCGTTGCCGCGGATGCGCTCATGCGTCGCGGGATCGGACTCGATCACCGCACCGCGCTCCACGGTCTCGCTGAACTCCCTGCGGACGGTGCGCACATCGAGCCCGGCGCTCTTCAGCTCCTGCCGCGCGGCGGACTCGGTCTTGCCGATGAGCGCGGGGACCCGGGTGAACTGCCCGGAGTTGATGTACCAGACACCGGCTCCCACGCCCAGCACCACCAGGACGGCCACCACGATCGCGATGACCCCCCGCCCCGGGAGAGCCGGGCGGCGCCGGCGCGGCGGCGGGGGCGGCCCGGCGGGCGGCATCGCCAGCCGGGCCGTGTGGCTGACTCCGGGATGACCGACTCCGGGCTCCTCGCGGGGGAGCGGTCGGGGGACGACATCCGTACGCTCATCGGAACCTTCCACCGCGTCCCCGCCCCGGCTCCCCGCCCCGTCCAGCGCGCGGGCCCCGGGCGGCACCAGATCCAGCTGAGCGTCGTCCAGCGCCGCGCGGGTCGCACGGGTCCTGGCCAGCAGCGCCACCGCGTCGTACGGCCGGCCCCCTGGGTCGCGGGCGGTGGCGTCCGCGACCAGTTCGTCCAGCTCGGCGGCGAGGCCGGGGACGAGCGCGGAGGGCGCGGCCACATCCTCGTTCAGATGCCGGAACAGCACCTGGGCGGGCGTGTCCCCGGAGTGCGGCTTGCCGCCCGTCAGCATTTCGTACAGGACGACCCCGCACGCGTACACATCCGTACGGGTGTCGGACGTGCCGTCCTCGATCTGCTCGGGCGCGAGGTAGGAGACCGTGCCCAGCACGGCGCCGGTGGTGTCGGTGACCGAGCCGACCGCCCGGACGAGACCGAAGTCGGCGACCTTGACCCGGCCGTCGTCCCCTATGAGCACATTCTCCGGCTTGATGTCCCGGTGGACGAAACCCGCCCGGTGCGCCGCACCGAGCGCCGCGAGCACCGGCTCCAGGATGTCGAGCGCCGCCCTCGGCCGGAGCGCCCCGCGCTCGCGCAGTACGTCCCTCAGGGTGCAGCCGGCGACGTACTCCATGGCCAGATAGACATACGCCCCCTCCGCGCCCTGGTCGAAGACCGCCACCACATTGGGGTGGGCGAGACGTGCCACCGACTTGGCCTCACGGATGAAGCGCTCCACGAATGAGGCGTCGGTGGCGAGGGCCGGGTGCATCACCTTGAGCGCCAGCTCGCGGTCCAGCCGGGTGTCCACGGCCCGGTAGACCGTGGCCATCCCGCCGACCGCGACGCGCGCGTCGACGCGGTAGCGGCCGTCGAGCACCTGCCCGACGAGGGGGTCCTGGAGGGTCGTGTCCACCCGTTGATTCTACGAGTCACCAGCGGGATCCCCGCCGGACCGGGGCGCGACTGGGTCACGACTGACGCCGACCTGTGACAGCCTCGCCCGCGCCTCAATCGCCGGCGGGGCTTCGCCCGGGTGGGGGTGCCCCCGGGCGGAACCCAGGGGGAGTACCCCCAGCGGGGCTGTTTTTGCCTGCCCGGGTGCGCATATCAAGCCTGTCCGGCGATTGAGGACGGACGCCTGGCCCCCGAGGCTTGGGGCTTGCGGGCATGGGTGCGCACATCAAGCCTGTTGGGGGTCCCCCCGGACGGAGTCTGGGGGAGATTGAGGACACGCCCGGAGGGCGTGTCGCTCCACAAGGCAAGGGGTGGGACAGGGCGCGAGGTCAGAACGCCGGGCGTTCCGGGTCCAGCGTCGGCATGCCCGCCACCGGGGACGACGCCTCGGCGAAGTGGCGGCGGGGGATCCGCCCGGCGCGGCGGGCGAGCCGGCCCGCCTCGACCGCGTGGCGCATCGCCTCCGCCATCAGGACCGGCTCCTGCGCGCGGGTGACCGCGGAGGCCAGCATCACCGCCGCGCACCCCAGCTCCATCGCCAGCGCCGCGTCGGACGCCGTGCCCGCGCCCGCGTCCAGGATCACCGGCACGCGCGCGTGCTCGACGATCAGCTGGAAGTTGTGCGGATTGCGGATGCCGAGCCCCGAGCCGATCGGTGAGCCCAGCGGCATGATCGCCGCGCAGCCGACGTCCTCCAGCTTCCGGGCGACCACGGGGTCGTCATTGGTGTACGGCAGGACCGTGAACCCGTCGTCCACCAGGGTCTCGGCCGCGTCCAGCAGTTCGATCGGGTCGGGCAGCAGGGTCCGCTCGTCCGCGACGACCTCCAGCTTGACCCAGTCGGTCCCCAGGGCCTCCCGGGCCAGCCGGGCCGTCAGCACGGCTTCGCCCGCCGTGAAGCAGCCCGCGGTGTTGGGCAGCACCCGGATGCCGAGCCTGTCCAGGACGGAGAGCACGGACCCCTGGACGGTGGGGTCGAGGCGCCGCATCGCGACGGTGGTGAGTTCGGTACCGCTGGCGGCGAGGGAACGTTCCAGCACATCAAGGCTGGGAGCCCCGCCCGTACCCATGATCAGCCGGGAGCCGAAAGAGGCGCCCCCAAGGGTGAACAGATCGTCGGCCACGGCGGATCAGCCTCCCTGCACAGCGGTGAGGACTTCGACCCGGTCGCCGTCGCCGAGCCGGGTGCCCGCCCACTGGCTGCGGGGGACGACCGCTTCGTTGACGGCCGCGGCGACCCCGCTCGGGGCGGTCGTGAGATCCGCGACCAGGGCGTCCAGGGTGGTTCCGGTGGGGACCTCTCGCCGTTCGCCATTGACGGAGACCAGCACGGGCGAGCTGTTCATGCGAGCTGCTCCAGAGTGACCTGGGAGTCCTGGGAGTCCTGGGAGTCCTGAGAGGCCGGGGAGGCGACCTGGGAGGCCGGGGAGACCGGACGAGGGTGCGGAGGGAAGCGGTCCGGGGTGAACGGCAGGGCTTCGGCGGGGAGGGCGCCGTTGGTCAGCGCCTCGGCCATCGCATCGCCCGTGACCGGGGTGAGAAGCACCCCGTTGCGGTAGTGGCCGGTGGCCAGCAGCAGCCCCGGCAGAGCGGTGGGGCCGAGCAGCGGTGCGTTGTCGGGGGAGCCGGGGCGCAGCCCGGCACGGGTCTCGGTCAGCGGCAGCTCGGTGATGCCCGGGACCAGCTCATGGGCGTCGCGCAGCAGCTCGTACACCCCTCCGGCGGTGACGGCGGTGTCCCAGCCGAGTTCCTCGCTGGTCGCGCCGACGACCAGCTCACCGCTCTCGCGCGGCACCAGATAGACCTGGCCGCCGCGCACCACCGCCCGTACGGTCCGGGACAGGAAGGGCGCGTACGGCGCGGGCACGGTCAGCCGCAGAACCTGCCCCTTCACCGGGCGTACGGGGGGCAGCACCCGCTCGGGGACACCGCCGAGCCGCCCGCTCAGCGAACCGCCCGCCAGCACCACCTGCTCGGCCCTCAGGGCCCGCCCGTCGGACAGTACGGCTCCGGCCGCTTCGTCCCGTACGACCGTCAGTCGTTCCGCCCAGGCGCGGTGGAAGGTCACCCCGGCCCGTTCGCAGGCTCTGACCAGGGCGGATGCCAGCAGTCTGGGGTCGACCTGATGGTCGCCGTCCACCCGCAGCCCGCCGCGTACCCCGGGGGCGAGCATCGGTTCCAGCCGGCGGCACTCGCGTCCGGTGAGCCACTCGGACTCCAGCCCGGAGCGGCGTTGCAGGGCGTGCAGTTCGCGCAGATGCGCGCGGTCGTCGGCGTCGAGCGCGACGGCGAGGGTGCCGCAGGCGCGATAGCCGATGCGCTGCCCGCTCGCCTCCTCCAGTTCGGCGGCGAAGGCGGGGTAGCGGCGCGCGGATTCGAGATTGAGGGCCAGCAGGGTCTGCTCGCCGTAGTGCAGCTCGGTGACGGCGGCCAGCATCCCGGCCGCGACCTGGGCGGCCCCGCCGCCCGGTGCCGGATCGGCGACGGCGACGGCCAGTCCTCGCTGCGCCGCGCGCCACGCCGTGACGAGTCCGATGATGCCGCCCCCGATGACGAGGACGTCCGAGGTCTCCGGGGACACCGTGGGCCGGGACCGGGTGCCGGGAATGGATGACATGGGCGATCCGCTCCTCCCTTCGCCGGCATGACCCGGATCAGGTTCGTACGGTCGGAGGCCGTCCAGCCTCCCTCTCAGCCCGGTGCGTCCGGGCTCCCGCGAGTGCTTTACGGTGGCCACCCTAACCCCAGGCCCCGGCGCGCGGTAAGACGCGGTGGGGCACCGCGGTGGGTGCGGACACGAGGAGACACATACATGGCACGGTCGCTGGACGGCCTCGTCCTCTCACCGGTCGCGGACCAGGCGCCGGGCCAGGTGGGCACCCGTACCCGGTTCACGTACCACGAGCGGGACGGCCGGATCTGGGCCGAGTACGAGGGCGGGGACGTGGTCCACGGCCGGCTGGTGGGCACCCGGGAGGGCGACCGGCTCGACTTCCGCTACGTACAGCTGAAGACGGACGGGACCACGTCGTCGGGGCACTGCGCCTCGACCGTGGTCGAGACGGCCGACGGCAGGGTGCGGCTGGAGGAGACCTGGGAGTGGGAGTCACAGGAGGGCAGCGGGACCAGCGTCGTCGAGCAGGTCCGGTGACCGGTGGGGGCCCTTAGGGCCTGTGTGGCGGTCCGTCCGTGCGCGTCGGTCTCGGTGCGCGGACGCTCCGCCGCCCGCCCGGCGACACCCTCGCTTCTCTGACGGCTCGTCAGTTGCGTAAGGTTGACGGGTGAGCGAGCAGCGGAATCAGCGGCAGGGGCGGCGCGTGGTCGTCGTGGGAGCGGGTATGGCCGGGGTGCAGACTGCCGTGGCCCTGCGCGAAGAGGGCTTCACCGGCCCGGTCACCCTCATCGGGGCCGAACCGCACCAGCCGTACGACAGGCCCCCGCTCTCCAAGGCGGTCCTGCTGGGCACGGCCGAGGGGTCGGCCTTCGATGTCGACTTCGAGGCCCTCGGCATCGAGCTGCGGCTCGGCTGCGAGGTGACCGGCCTGCGCCCCGGAGCGCATGAGCTGGACACCGAGGCCGGACCCGTCCCGTACGACACCCTGGTGATCGCCGCGGGTGCCGAACCGATCGCCCTGCCCGGCACCGAGAGCGTCCAGGGCGTCCATCTGCTGCGCACCCTCGATGACGCCGCCCGGCTGCGGCCCGTACTCACCCGGCAGCACGCCATCGTGGTCGTCGGCGCGGGCTGGATCGGCGCGGAGTTCGCGACGGCCGCGCGGGCGGCGGGGTGCGCGGTCACCGTCGTGGAGGCGGCCGAGCGCCCGCTCGCGGGCGCGCTGCCCGCCGAGGTCACCGCCCCGATGACCGGCTGGTACGCCGAGTACGGCGTCGAACTGATCACCCACGCGCGCGTGGACGGCGTCGAACCCGGCGAGGTGGTCCTCGCGGACGGCCGGCGGCTCGCCGCCGGGGCCGTGGTCGTCGGCATCGGCGCCCGCCCGGCGACCGGCTGGCTCACGGGCTCCGGCATCGACATCGGCCCGGACCGCGCGATCGTCGCGGACGAGCATCTGCGCACCTCGCTGCCCGATGTGTACGCCGTCGGGGACTGCGCCTCCTTCCCCTCCGCCCGCTACGGCCGGCGGCTGCTCGTCCACCACTGGGACAACGCCCTCCAGGGCCCCCGGACCGTCGCCGCCAATGTCATCGCGGCGGGGGCGGGGGAGCCCCCGCGCCAGTACGACCCGGTGCCGTACTTCTGGTCCGAGCAGTTCGGCCGCTTCGTGCAGTACGCGGGCGACCACGCCGACGCCGACACCCTGGTGTGGCGGGGCGGCCCTGCGGACCCGGCGTGGTCCGTGCTGTGGCTGCGCAAGGACACCCTCGTCGCCCTGCTGGCCGTCGGCCGGCCACGGGACCTGGCGCAGGGCCGCAAGCTCATCCTGGCGGGCGCCTCGCTGGACAGGGAGCGGGCCGCCGACCCCGCGATCCCTCTGAAGGCCGCGTCCGGCTGAGCCGGGCCGGGCCGCTTCATACGCTGCTGACCAGGCACTCTTCCGCAGGACGGGCCTCGGGCGCACGATCGGTCGCCCGGTCCGGCTACCCACTGTCAGTCCCAGATGGCAGGCTTGTCCTGTGACCGAGATTGACGCAAAGATCGATGCCCTCGTCCCCGAGTGGCTCACCCTGCCCGACATCGCGGAAAAGCTCGCTGTCGAGGTGACGCGCGTCCGCCAGCTGGTCAAGGAGGGCCAGCTGATCGCCGTGCGCCGAGGGGAGAACCGGGTCCTCCAGGTTCCCGCCGCCTTCATCAGCGGGGACAAGGTGGTCAAGGGGCTCTCCGGCACCCTGACCCTCCTGAAGGACGACGGGTTCACCGACGACGAGATGCTGGAGTGGCTCTTCACTCCCGACCCCAGCCTGCCGGGCACCCCCGCGCAGGCCCTCAGCGAGAATCGCGGTACGGAAGTGAAGCGAAGGGCCCAGGCACTGGCCGTCTGACGCCCGGTGCACCCGGCTACCGCGCCCGGGGCGGCGGATAACGGGCGGATAGGGCGGGCGGGCGGAGACGCGCGGTCCGGTCCGGTACCGCGCGTGCGGGTCCCGGCCGGTCCCGCGCCGGCCGGTTCGGTCTCACCCAGGTGAGCGCCGACC
>NZ_JBSGUP010000253.1:0-10888 GCF_053607985.1 Streptomyces sp. NPDC055078 | reverse complement strand
AACGTGCCCCGGCCCTCAGTCAGTTGACGGCGTCACATCTGGTACGGCGTCACGCGCCGCTCGGCGTCACATGCTGCTCAGCGACCGCGCGTAGTTGATCTGCCCCATGATCTGCTGGAAGAGAAGGGGCTGGTGGGCCGGGATCATCGTGGCGTGGTGCTTGCCGCCGCTGGCGACCGTGACCTGGACATAGCCGGTGGTCTGCTTCTCCTTGATCAGCAGGAAGAGCAGACCGATGAAGCAGGCGAGGGCGAAGACGATCGCGAGCACGATGGCGTAGGTCGGGATCTTCTCCTCGGTACGGGACATGTCCGTGGCGTTCCAGACCGCGCCCTTCAGCGGCATCGTGCCCGACGGGGTGACGATCGACTCGGACAGCACGGTGATGTCCCCGATCGCCACCAGCGGTGTGCCGCCGCCCCCCTGCGTACCGCCCGCCGGGGGCCCGTACACGGGCACCGGCACCCCCGCCGGCTGCGTCTGGGCGTACGGCGGGGGGTTCTGGTGCGGGTAGCCGTAGCCGGGGGTGTCCTGGGGAGAGCCGTGCCCCGGGCTGCCCTGCTGCGGATAGCCGTAGGGCTGCGCGGGCCCCCACTGGTACTCCGGCTCGCCCTCGGACTTGTACGGATTCGGCTCGGTCATCTTCGTATCCCCGTTCTACCGCCACGACTTCATGAGACCCCCTCGATCCTGCCAGGTCCGCCCGCCATCGGTGAAGGCGTCCGGCCGACGGCCCTCGGCGGGCACGACGAAGGGCCCCGCACCCGTCGGCGGGACGCGGAGCCCTCCGTATCGAACTGAGTTACTTCTGAGGGACTGGTGTGCTGAACCGGGGCCGGGGGGTCAGAAGCGGCGCGTGATCAGCGCCCGCTTGACCTCCTGGATCGCCTTGGTGACCTCGATGCCTCGCGGGCAGGCGTCCGTGCAGTTGAACGTGGTGCGGCAGCGCCACACCCCGTCCTTGTCGTTCAGGATCTCCAGCCGCTGCTCGCCCGCCTCGTCGCGCGAGTCGAAGATGAAGCGGTGGGCGTTCACGATCGCCGCCGGGCCGAAGTACTGGCCGTCGTTCCAGAACACCGGGCACGACGAGGTGCAGGCCGCGCACAGAATGCACTTGGTCGTGTCGTCGAAGCGCTCGCGGTCCTCGGCGGACTGCCGGCGCTCCCGCGTCGGCTCGTTCCCGGTGGTGACCAGGAACGGCATCACATCCCGGTACGCCTGGAAGAACGGCTCCATGTCCACGACCAGGTCCTTGAGGACCGTCAGGCCCTTGATGGCCTCGACCGTGATCGGCTTCTCCGGGTTGAGGTCCTTGATCAGCGTCTTGCAGGCGAGCCTGTTCCGGCCGTTGATCCGCATCGCGTCGGAGCCGCAGATCCCGTGGGCGCAGGAGCGGCGGAAGGTCAGGGTGCCGTCGACATCCCACTTGATCTTGTGGAGGCCGTCGAGCACCCGCTCCTTCGGGTCGATCTCGATCCGGAAGTCCTCCCAGACCGCGTCCTCGGAGATCTCCGGGTTGAACCGGCGGATCCGGAAGGTGACCGTGATGTAGGGGGAGGCGTCGGCCTCCGGGCCGGTGGCCCCGACCTTGTCCATTACGGGGGTAGCCATCAGTACTTACGCTCCATCGGCTGGTAGCGGGTCTGGACGACCGGCTTGTAGTCGAGACGGATCGACTCGGAGCCGTCGTCGCCCACCTCGCGGTACGCCATGGTGTGGCGCATGAAGTTGACGTCGTCGCGGTTGGGGTAGTCCTCGCGGTAGTGGCCGCCGCGCGACTCCTTGCGGGCCAGCGCGGAGACGGCCATCACCTCGGCCAGATCGAGCAGATTGCCCAGCTCGATGGCCTCCAGCAGATCGGTGTTGAAGCGCCTGCCCTTGTCCTGGACGCCCACGTTCCGGTAGCGGGAGCGCAGCTCGCCGATCTTCTCGACGGCGGTCTTGATCGTCTGCTCGGTGCGGAACACCATGACATTCGCGTCCATGGTCTCCTGGAGTTCGCGGCGGATGTCCGCGACCCGCTCCCCGCCCGTGGACTCCCGCAGCCGCTCGACCTGCTCCCGGACCAGCGAAGCGGGGTCGTCGGGCAGCTCGACGAAGTCGGTCCCGGCGGCGTACTCGGCGGCGGCGATGCCCGAGCGCTTGCCGAAGACATTGATGTCGAGCAGCGAGTTGGTGCCCAGCCGGTTGGCGCCGTGCACGGAGACACAGGCGACCTCACCGGCCGCGTACAGACCGGGGACGACGGTGGTGTTGTCGAGCAGCACCTCGCCCTCGACGTTCGTCGGGATGCCGCCCATCGCGTAGTGCGCGGTGGGCTGGATCGGGATCGGGTCCGTGTAGGGCTCGATACCGAGGTAGGTGCGCGCGAACTCGGTGATGTCCGGGAGCTTGGCGTCCAGCTGCTCCGGCGGCAGATGGGTCAGGTCCAGGAAGACATGGTCGCCCTCGGGCCCGCAGCCGCGTCCCTCGCGGATCTCGGTGTAGATGGAGCGCGAGACGACATCGCGCGAGGCGAGGTCCTTCATGACGGGCGCGTACTTCTCCATGAAGCGCTCGCCGTCCTTGTTGCGCAGGATGCCGCCCTCGCCGCGGGCGCCCTCCGTGAGCAGGATGCCCATACGCCAGATGCCCGTCGGGTGGAACTGGAAGAACTCCATGTCCTCCAGCGGCAGCCCGCGCCGGTAGCAGGCCGCCTGGCCGTCGCCGGTGAGGGTGTGCGCGTTGGAGGTCACCTTGAAGAACTTGCCGGTGCCGCCGGAGGCGTAGATCACGGACTTCGCCTGGAAGATGTGGATCTCACCGGTCGCCAGCTCGTACGCGACGACTCCCGCCGACACCTTGACGCCGTCGACCTCGGTGATGAGCTGGTCCAGGACGTAGAACTCGTTGAAGAACTCCACGCCCTCCTTGACGCAGTTCTGGTACAGCGTCTGGAGGATCATGTGGCCGGTGCGGTCGGCGGCGTAGCAGGAGCGGCGGACCGGGGCCTCGCCGTGGTTGCGGGAGTGCCCGCCGAACCGGCGCTGGTCGATGGTGCCGTCCGGGGTGCGGTTGAACGGCAGGCCCATCTTCTCCAGGTCGAGGACCGCGTCGATGGCCTCCTTCGCCAGGATCTCGGCGGCGTCCTGGTCGACCAGGTAGTCACCGCCCTTGATCGTGTCGAAGGTGTGCCACTCCCAGTTGTCCTCCTCCACATTGGCGAGCGCGGCGGCCATGCCGCCCTGCGCCGCGCCCGTGTGGGAGCGGGTGGGGTAGAGCTTCGTCAGCACGGCGGTACGGCTGCGCTTGGTGGCCTCGATGGCGGCGCGCATACCGGCGCCGCCGGCGCCGACGATGACGGTGTCGTACTTGTGGATCTTCATGTGGTTCGTCAGCCCCGGCTTTAGCGGATGTTCGGGTCGAAGGTGAAGATCACCAGCGTGCCCAGCAGGATGGTGAACACCGTGGCGGTGTACAGCAGGCCCTTCAGCCACAGACGCGTGTTCGGGCGCTCGGCGTAGTCGTTGATCACGGTACGCAGGCCGTTGGCGCCGTGCAGCATGGCGAGCCACAGCATCAGCAGGTCCCAGGTCTGCCAGAACGGGGACGCCCAGCGGCCCGCGACGAACGCGAAACCGATCTTGGAGACGCCGCCGTCCAGCACGAGCTGGATCAGCAGATGGCCGATGACCAGGACGACCAGCACTACGCCGGAGAGGCGCATGAAGAGCCAGGCGGCCATTTCGAAGTTGCCGCGGGTCGAGCGCGGGGTCTTCCCGGTGCGCTTGCGCGGGGGCTCGATGAGCGGGGCCGGGTTGTCCACGTCGGGGAACGCGGCGCCCTCGACGGGACCGATCGCGGACGAGGTGTCGGCAGACATGTCTTTCCTCAGCTCCCGAAGACTTCGCGGACGGCATGGCCGAGGACGGGGTAGAGCGCGCCCGCCATCAGGACGACCCAGATGCCCACGACGGTCCAGAGCATCTGCTTCTGGTAGCGCGGGCCCTTGGACCAGAAGTCCACCGCGATGACCCGCAGGCCGTTGAGCGCGTGGAACAGGACGGCTGCGACGAGGCCGTACTCCAGCAGGGCGACGATCGGCGTCTTGTAGACGGCTACGACTTTGTCGTAGTCCTCAGGTGAGACGCGGACAAGAGCGGTGTCCAGCACGTGGACGAACAGGAAGAAGAAGATGAGGACGCCGGTGACTCGATGAGCCACCCATGACCACATTCCTTCCCGGCCGCGGTACAGCGTTCCAGCCGGCACGGAAGAGCCCTCCGGGAGCGGGGATTGGGGCCTGCCGGCTTGGGGGGTCGGTCTGGCCCGGCCGGGTACGGTCCACCGGCCCCGGCCATCGTAGCGACGAGATGTCGGTTCGTTCGCCCGGGGGCCATAGGTGTGATCAAACAGGCAATCAAACAACCTCGGACGGCCTATCGGGAAGCCCTTGTCACGCCGGATTCGGCACCGGTTTCCGGCTGCTGTCCGGCGATGGTGCGCGCGAGCCGGGAACGGGCGAGGCCGCGCAGCTCCTCGGCGACCACGGCCCGCTCGTCGTCCTTCTCATGGGTGAGCCGGGTGCGGATACCGGCCAGGATCTGGTCGACGTGCTCATGGGGCGGATAGGGGCCCAGGGAGATCACGAAGGGGTGGCCGAAAGTGCTCTCGTACGCGGCATGGGCCGCCGTGAAGGCGGTGTGCGCGGCCTGCGGCGCGTCCTGGCGGGGCCCGGCCGATGGCTCCCGGGCGAGGGCTTCGCGCAGGTCGGCGGGGGTGAGGTCGTATCCGGCCTCGTCGGCGGCGGCGAGCAGGGCGTCGAGATCGGGGTACGGGCGGTGATCGGCCAGCCGCTGGGCCCAGCGGCGGCTGCCGCAGCAGGCCAGGAGGGTGGCGAGTGCCGTGGCCTCGTCGGCGGTGTTGAAGCGCTCCAGTCCGGTGCCGGAGCGCTCCGGTCCGGTGCCGAGGCGTTCCGATGCGACGCTGGCGCGTTCCAGTCCGGTGCTCAAGCGCTCCGGTCCGGTGTCGCCGTACTCCATAGGGGTGAAGCCCGCCGGGCCCGGGGCGCCGGGGAGCAGCCCCGTCGGCGGCGGCTGGAGCTGCCGAGGTATGGGGGATGGGGGGACGATGTCCGCAGTGCGGTGTATGTCCGCGGTGCTGTGCGGGCCGGTGGCACTGCGAGGCTCGGCAGTGGTGTGAGGTTCGGCAGGGCTCTGAAGGTCCCCGGCACGGTGCGGGTCCTTCATGCGGCGAAAAGTCGGCGGGCGCTGTGGGAGGCCGGCGTGGGAATCGCTGGACAGCGTGGGCTCCTCGAACAGAACAGCGGTACCGCTGGGAAGGGAGTGAGGGATGAGTCCCAACGCTAGCGATGTGTGCGATGAGCTGTCCGACGGATGCACGAATTTCACTCGGACGGGAGAGTTTCGATTCATGTGATGGACGACTAGGGCGTTACTCCACGATTTACCCCATGTGGGCCATCTGGGAGGTATCCGAGTGATACGGCATCCAGCGCACCCCGGCCGCGCCCGGTTCACCGGCGCGGCGGTCGCCGTGGCCACCGCCCTGTCGGTGGCGGTAGGCGGCTGCTCCAACGGGGACGGCGGCGGTACGGGCGGTTCCGGCGATACGGGCGGCACCGGCGGCAGCGCCGAGCCCGGTGAGTCCTCCCCGTCCCCTCAATCCCCGCAGTCCCGTCGTACGGAGGCGGGCTCCGGCACCACCACGGAACCCGGCCGGACGCCCGCCGCTCCGGCGAGCCCCTCGCCCTCCGCGACGTATCCGCTCTCGACCGCGCCCGCGACCGTTCCCGCCGTACGGACGCATGAACCCGCCCGCGGCCCCGGCTGGCGGCCTGGCCCCGGCAGCGGCGTCGTGGTCGCCGAGGGCGGTGCGGCGCTCGCCGACGAGGCGCGGCTCCTCGCCGGGGAGCTGAAGATTGCCTACCGGGGCGAGGCCGCCGCCCGCGCGGGCGATGTGGAACTGGCGCTCGTGTCGTCCCAGCCGGGCGGCCCGGAGTCGTACACCGTCCGCACCGAGGGCAACCGGGTCCGGATAGCCGCCCCCGCCCAGGCCGGGGTGTTCTACGGCACCCGCACCCTCAAACAGGCCGTCCGCTCCGGCGGCGCCATGCCGGAGGGCGTCATCCGGGACGCCCCGGACCGGCCCCAGCGCGGGCTGATGGTCGACACCGCCCGCAAGCACTTCACCGCCCAGTGGATCGAGGCCCGGGTGCGCGAGATGGCCGACCTCAAGCTCAACCAGCTCGGGCTGCACTTCTCCGACGACCAGGGCTTCCGTATCTCATCGGACACCCACCCCGAGATCGTCTCGCGCGAGCATCTGACGAAGGCCGAGGTCCGGCGGATCATCGCCCTCGCCGCCTCGCTGCACATCACCGTCATCCCCGAGATCGACTCCCCGGGCCATCTGGGCGCGGTCCTCGCCGCCTATCCGCAGCTCCGGCTGAAGGACGCGGCGGGCCGGACGGTGCCCGGCGCGATCGACATCGGGCAGCCCGCGTCCGCCCGGCTCGTCGACGAACTGCTGCGGGAGTACGCCGAGCTGTTCCCCGGTCCGTACTGGCACCTCGGCGGCGACGAGTACCAGGCCCTCACCCGCCGGAACCCCGAGGCGTCCTTCCCGCACCTCGCGGCACTCGCCAAGCGGGAGTACGGACCCGAGGGCCGCGTCCAGGACCTGGCGACCGCCTGGGTCAACGACCGCGCGGCGATCGTGCGCCCGCTGGACCGGAAGCCCAAGGCGTGGAACGACGGCTTCTTCCGGGGCGGGCAGGTCAGTGTCGACAAGGACATCGAGGTCGAGTACTGGACCGGCAAGGAGATCGGCGCCCGCTCGCCGACCGAGTACCTCGCCGAGGGCTACAAGGTGGTGAACGTCAACGACGAGTACCTCTACTACGTGCTCGGCGAGCCCAACGAGTTCCGCTATCCGACCGGGCAGCGGATCTACGAGCAGTGGACACCGCTGGTGCTGCGCGGGACGACCCCGGTCGCCGCGAAGTACTCGAAGCAGATCCTGGGCGGGCGCTTCGCGATCTGGTGCGACCTCGCCCAGTCGCAGACCCCGGCGCAGATCGCCCAGGGCATCGCGCTCCCTCTCGCCGCGACCTCGCAGAAGCTCTGGGACCCGCGCACCCCGGCCAGATCCTGGCCGGCCTTCCGCACCCTCGCCGGCCAACTCCGCTGACCCCGGGCCGGGTTCGGGCGTCGGCCGCGGGCCGGGCCGGGCGGTCCGGTGCTCGACGGGCTTGAACACGCCCCCGAACCCGCCCCGAACCCGCCCCGGAACACGCCCCGAACCCGCCCCGGAGGGAAACGCCGCGATGTGAGTCCGCCCGGGGGTGCGCGGACTCACATCGCTGGTCCCCGGAGGACCCCGGCGGGATCAGCACAGTGATCCACACGCCGAATCCGGGTGGCCAGAATGTAACAGAGATGTGGCGTATATGTGTGTGACTGTCGCCTATTTGATGGATACGGCAAGGAGTTCACCGCGACAGGTGCAAGACTGCTCAGCTCCGCACAACCGTGGCGGCGGGGGCCCCAAAGGGGGTACTTTGCGCCATGCGGCCCGAGCCCTGCGCCGATGAGCTGTCCTTCAGATCGCTGGAAGGGACGGGTTTCCCGGTTTGTCGGTGTGACGCGAATGAGCCATGGGGCGCGTGTACTCGCCGTACGAAGTGCTCCGGGATGGGAGGCGTCAGTGGCGTCGATGTGCCTGAGGGAACTGATCACACAGGCGGACGAACGTGGCCTGGCGGCGAGCGGGCTTGCCTGCCTGGAACGCTGTCTGCCACCGGCCCTCGCCGAGGCGGAGGCACTGCGCCCGCTGTGGGCCGCACTGCCCGCGGGCGCGGCTGACTGGACCGGGCGCCTGACGGAGGTCAGAGAGGCGATCGAGTACGGGGCCGCCGATGACGACGCCGCCGCCCTCGTCCGGCAGATGCTCGGCGCCGCGCCCGCCGGCTGGCGGGCCGCCCCCCTGCGGGAGTGGGCGGACGACTGCTCCGTCGCCGCGCTGGAACTCCACCACCGCTACGACTCGGGCCGCCCCGGCGCCGGAGCCCCGGCGGCGGCCGATGTCATCGAGGTGCTCAAGGGCTGCCGCGAGGGCGAACCGACCGGGGCCGGGCCACTGGTCACCGGCGAGCTGCGGCGGCAGATCCGGGTGCTGGAGATCCTCGCCGACGGGGAGGGCGGCGCCGGTCTGCGGCAGGCGCTGCATGTCTCGGTCGAGGGCCAGCGGGTGCTGCGCGCGGTCGTCTCCCGAAGGGCCCGGGTCCAGCGCTGACGGCCCGTGTCCGTCCTGTCCGGCTCCGGCCCGCCTCGTCTGCCCCGTCCTGCCTTGTTCTGTCTCGCGCTGCCTTGTCCTGTCTCGTGCTGCGCCGGGGACGTTGGAAGGACGACCGGGGCCGCCACCCCCCACAGGAGAGGCCCCGGTCGTCGTCCGCCGGGGCCGCGGTGCGTCCCCGTACTTCACTCAGCGCCGGGCGGGCGATTTCTGTCACACAGGCACTGAGTCGGCATTTTGTTGCAAGTTGTACAAGCCATGGACGCGGCCCGGGGTAACGACGTAGCGTGCTCATTCGCATACAGGGGCGCGCGGGCGGCGATGACCAGCCGCACACCGCACCATGACCAACCGCACATCAGAACAGGTTGAGGTAGTGCTGGGGGACGACGCGGAGCTGACCACCGCGGTGCTCGCGGCACAGGACGGGGACGAAGGCGCCTTCCGTACTGTGTACCGCACGGTGCATCCGCGGCTGCTCGGTTATGTACGGACTCTCGTCGGCGAGCCGGACGCAGAGGACGTGACCTCCGAGGCGTGGCTACAGATCGCCCGGGACCTGGACCGGTTCAGCGGTGACGCGGACCGCTTCCGGGGCTGGGCCGCGCGCATAGCGCGCAACCGCGCGCTCGATCACATACGGATGCGGGGCAGACGCCCCGCCGTCGGCGGCGACGAGACCGAACTGACCGGCAGACCCGCCGACTCCGACACCGCCGACGAGGCGATGGAGGCCCTCGCCACCGGCAGCGCCATGGCCCTGATCGCCCAGCTTCCCCAGGACCAGGCCGAGGCGGTCGTCCTGCGGGTGGTGATCGGCCTCGACGCGAAGAGCGCGGCCGAGACCCTGGGCAAGCGGCCCGGAGCCGTACGCACGGCGGCCCACCGTGGCCTGAAGCGGCTGGCCGAACTCCTCGGCGTCGAGGGCCCATACCATGGCGAGCGGCCCGAATACGCCGATTCGGCCGCGAGCGCGCCGACAGCGTACGGTGCGGACTGCGCCGACGGGGACGGCGAGGATGGCGGGAACACGGGCTCCGGCCCCGCCGAAAGCCGGGCGGATCTGAACGGCCTGCCTCCACAGCGTGTGCCCCGACCGGGTTCGACCGCACCGGCCGGTGTGACGGATACACGGCTGCGGACGCAGAAGGACATGTGATGGCCGACGAGCGGTACGAGTGGCTCGACAAGGAGACCGCGGAGCGTCTGCTGCGCGGCGAGCAGGTCGAGCCCCCCGATGAACACGCCCGTACCCAGGCCACACGACTGAGCCGGGCCCTGCGGGCCGCGGGCCGCCCGCGTATCCCCGCACAGCCGGGTGGCGCCGAGCTGCCGGGTGAGGCCGCCGCCGCGGCGGCCTTCCGCCAGGCCAGAGCGGCAGCGGCCGGTGGCGATCTCCTGGGGACCGTACGGCTGGCTGCCGTGCCGCGCCCCTCGCTGCGTACGCGGCTGGGCACACCGCTGCGTCTGGGCGTCGTCGTCGCCATGGCCGGGGGTGCCTTCGGCGGTGTCGCGGTCGCGGCGAACTCCGGTCTGCTGCCCTCTCCTTTCGACGACGACACCTCGCCCAGCACATCGGTTTCGGGCGAGGTCACCCCGGGGCCCGTGGCCAGCGACCGGGCCGTGCCTCCGAAGCTGTCCGGCGAGTTCGGTCCGTCCGCCACCTCGCCCCCGGGGAGCGGGGGCCACGCGCATACGCCCGGTGAGGACTCCGGGCCCGCAGGTACCACCCCCGGTCAGCCTGGCGCGCGGTCGGGCGACAAGGGGAGGGGCAAGGCGAGGGACCGGGCCGACCAGTCCCGCCGGACGGCCGACGCCTGCCGCGACCATCGCGGCGGGTCGCTCGACGCCACGCGCCGCAAGCACCTGGAGACCGAGGCGAAGGGCCCCGGGAAGGTGGACCGGTACTGCGACCGCGTGCTGGGCAAGGGTAAATCCGGTAAATCTGATAAGTCCGGTGGGTCTGGCGGGTCTGGCGGGTCCGGCGGTCCTGAGAGCGACAGCCGCGACGGGACCGGTAAGAGCGGGAATCAGGCCAACCAGTCCAACCAGGCCAACCAGGGCAACATGGACGCACAGTCCGATCGAATGGGCGACGGCAAGCACCGGGACCGGGATCGGGACGGCGACCAAAGCGGCGGCAATCACGGTGGCCGCCAACACGCCAGGAGCGGCGACACGCTAGGCAGCTCTGACAGCGGCAACCGCGGCAGCAATCGTGGCGACAAGAGCAACGACAAGAACAGCGCCAAGAGCAACGACAGGAATAGCACCAACCGCGACGCCGGCCGCAGCACCGACCGCGGCCGCGAGAACGACAACCGGGGCGGTGGCGAGAAGGCCCGCGCGGACGGCGGCGGCGGGCAGAGCCCCCGTTCCGCTCGGCAGCCCGGGGCGGCGAAGGCTGTGGACGCCTCCATGGACGTCGGCGCGTCGGCGGGCGGGCGCTGACCCCTCCGTACCGTCTGACCAGCGGGTACGGCGATCCGGCCAGTCGGGTGTGACGTTTCTGGGCCGTATGGCGCAGTAGGAAGTGAGCCGACTGGTCATCGGCGTGGCACGACGAGCCGGGGTTCCCCCCGTACCTCTGGGC
>NZ_JBSGUP010000252.1:0-10933 GCF_053607985.1 Streptomyces sp. NPDC055078 | reverse complement strand
GTGTGGGCGTCGGCACCGGCTCCACGGGGGTACTCGGACTCGGCTTCACCGGAGATGGCGACGGCGGTACGACGGTCGGCGTCGGCGTCGGCGTCGGTGTGGGCGTGGGCGTGGGCGTTGGCACGGCGGGCGTGGGCTCCACCGGAGGCTTCGGCACGGTCGGTGTCGGTGTCGGAACCGGCGGGGTCGGCACGGTCGGTGTCGGTGTCGGTGTCGGAACCGGTGGCGTGGGCACCGTCGGTGTCGGAACCGGCGGGGTCGGCGGCACGGGGACCGGCTGTGCGAACAGCATCGACCGGAAGACCTTCGACGATCGGGGGTTGTCATCGCACTGCCAGACACCGTGCGGACAGTAGTCCGTGATGGTCTGATACAGCGGCTTGTGCCGGCCGATCCATTCGAGCATGCCCCGCATGTAATCGGGGTTGTCGCCGTTCCGGAAAAGCCCCCACTCCGGGTACGAGATCAGTTTGTTGTGCTCCGCCGCGAATTCGACCTGCTTCCGGAGCCCGTACGGAGCGTTCGCCTGCTCATCGAAGGTCTTGCCGGGAGCCTGGTCGTACGAATCCATCCCGATGATGTCCACGACATCGTCCCCGGGATAGCACTCGGTCCAGGGGATCGCGTCCGTACCTCTGTTCGGAGCGAAATCGAAGCGGAACTTCTGCCCTTCCACCGAGCGCATCGCGGTGACAATGCGATTCCAGTACGCCTTCCACGATTCGGGGTCGGGCCCGCAGCGATGGGTGTATGTGGTGCCGTTCATTTCCCAGCCGAGCACGATCACCGTGTCCGGCACACCGAGAGCGACCAGCCGAGAGGCCAGCGTCCGGAAGTGGTGATCGTACTGACCTGCCGCACCGGCCATGAGGAGCTGCCGGACCTGCCAGTCCGGGACCCGCTCCTCGTTCCGCTCCAGCATGGGCACATTGAGGACGAACAGCCGGTCGTCCGCGCCGCGCCGCCAGCGCGCCCAGTCGTCCAGGAAATTCGGGCCGCCCTCGATATTGCTCCACCGGTCGCCCGGAAGATAGGTGTGGCCGACCCTCAGTTCCGTACCGCCGAGCCACTGCGAGAGCTGATCCATACGCAGGACACCGGCCGGACCGTAGTCCAGATACGCGCCCGTCGCGACCGACGCGAGACCGGGCGGGACGGGAATCTTCTCTTCGGCGCGGGCGACGCCCGCCGTCTGTTCTCCGAATACGCCTGTGGAGACGAGGAGAGTGGCTGCCACTGTCCCGATACAGGTGCCGGTGAGACGGCGCCGACGGGTCATGGGCTCCTCCTAGGGGTTGTTCGAGCGTGTCCGGGTGAGTACGCCACCGGATTCGCGGCGTGTATGACCGTAGACAGAAAGTCTTACTTTTTGGCCTTCTGAAAGCGTGTCACTGGGCCATTCGTGAAACGGTCACGAGTTATTCAGGACCAATCAGGTGAAAGTTGTGACGTTGATGCCACCGTTCGACGCCGGGGTACCCGCTCTGGTGCTCCGTCTCGACCGCAATCCCTTTCACCACGGCACCCTGGGAGCGGTCAGATCGCTGGGGCGCGCGGGTGTCGAGGTGCATACCGTGGCCGAGGCACCGGGCAGCCCGGTCGCCAGTTCCCGCTATCTGCACCGGGCGCATCCACGGCCGCCGGGGACGATCACCCCTGAGGGCTTCGTGGAGATGCTGCTGCGCGTCTCCGACCGGATCGGCCGGCGTGCGGTGCTCATCGCGATGGACGACCTGAGCGCGATCCGGGCGGCGGCCCACGCACCCCGGCTCGCCGACCGCTACCACCTGCCCCAGCAGCCGGCCGAACTGCCCGGACTCCTCGCCGACAAGGCCCGGCTCGCCGGCCTGTGCGAGGCCGCGGGCATCGCGCACCCGGTGACCGTCGTGCCCGCCAGCGCCGACGAGGCGGGCGCCGCGGCACGGGAACTGGGGCTGCCCCTGGTCGCGAAGTGGAGCCGCCCCTGGCTGCTCACCGCCGCCACCGGGCTGCGCAGCACCACCCTGGTGCGTTCCCCCGGGGCCGCCCGGTCGCTCTTCGAACGCGCCGGGAGCGCCGGGAGCCGGCTGCTGCTCCAGCGCTATCTGCCCGACGCGCCCGCCTCCGACTGGTTCTTCCACGGCTACTTCCCCGGCGGGGAAGGCCCCCCGGTCGGCGGCAGCGGACGCAAGGAACTGTCCTGGCCCAGGCGTACGGGCCTGACGGCCAAGGGCAGCTGGCACCCCAACGCCGAGGTCGAACAGGCCGCGCTCCGGCTGGTCGCCCAGGTCGGCTACCGAGGCATCCTCGACCTCGACTTCCGGCGCGAGGAGGCCACCGGCTCGTACCAGCTCCTCGACGCCAATCCACGGCCCGGCGCGCAGTTCCGCCTCTTCACCGGCGCGGACGGGCTCGATGTCGTACGGGCGCTCTATCTCGACCTCACCGGACAGCCGGTGCCGCGTCTGGTGAGCCGACCCGGGCGGGTCTTCGTCGCGGAGAACTACGCGCTGCTGTCGGCGCTGGTGTCGCTGCGCGAGCGGGACGGGGACGGCGGCAGGGGTGGGGACGGGAACGGGGTCCGGGTTCACGACGCCCCCGCCGCACCCCCGGGCCACGCCCGGCCGGACGCGCGTGTGCCGCACTTGCGTGTGCCGCACTCGCGGCCGGGCGACCCGCCCCGGTCCGCCGGGGAGCAGGTCCCGCGACCGGCCGGCCCGCCGGCGGCGCACCCCCGGGCGGGCGTCGAGGCCGCCTGGTTCGCGGGCGACGATCCGCTGCCGTTCCTGGCCATGGGCGGGGCCTGGCTCAAGCGCGGACTGGCCAAGGGCGTACAGCGGCTGCGGGACGCCGTACGTCCCGTACGTCCCGTACGGACCGATCGGGCGGAACGGCCGGACCGTCCGCGGCCCCCCGGCGACCACCTCGGCCAACACCCCCGCGAACACCCCACCGAGCGGCTCCGGTGAGCCTCCCCACCCCCTACCCCCTCCACCAACTGCGAAGGAACGAACCATGTACGACGTGGCAGTGATCGGCGCCGGACCCTACGGGCTGTCCATCGCGGCACACGCGGCGAGCGCCGGGATGAACCCCAAGGTCTACGGCAGGACCATGGCGTCCTGGCGCGACCATATGCCCGAGGGCATGTTCCTCAAGTCGGAGCCCTGGTCGTCCAATCTGTCCGACCCGGCAGGGGACCACACCCTCGGCCGCTACGGCGCCGAGCGCGGCTTCGAGGCACGGCACGGCGAGCCGCTGCCGATCGGCGCCTTCACCGCGTACGGCAGGTGGTTCGCCGAACGCGCCGTTCCGGACGTGGACGAACGGACCGTCACCAGGGTCGCCGCGACGGGCGACGGCTTCCGCGTCGAGACCGCCGATGGCGAGGGCGCCCTGGCCCGTACGGTCGTACTCGCCGTCGGGGTGATGCCGTTCGTCAGCATCCCCCGGGAACTGGCCGGACTGCCCGCGCCGTACGTCTCCCACAGCAGCGGCCACCGCGACCTCGGCCGCTTCCACGGCCAGGACGTCACCGTCGTCGGCGCGGGGCAGGCCGCGCTGGAGACGGCGACCCTCCTCGCGGAACAGGGCGCCCGGCCGACGCTGGTCGCGCGGGCGGACCGGCTGAACTGGAACACCCCGCCGCTGCCCCTCCAGCGGGGCCTGCTGCGCTCCCTGCGCACGCCCCACAGCGGGCTCGGCACCGGCTGGCGGAGCTGGGTCTGGTCCGAACTGCCCTGGGCCGTACGGCGGCTGCCCGCGTCCACCCGGGAACACATCGCGGACACCGCGCTCGGGCCCGCCGGGGCGTGGTGGCTCAGGGACCGCTACGAGCGGCAGGTGCCGGAGCTGCTGGGGCACCGGCTGTGCGGGGCCGAGATCACCGGCGGGCGGGTACGGCTGACGCTCACCGCGCCCGGCGGAGGTACTTCGGTGGTCCACACCGACCATGTCGTCGCCGCGACCGGCTTCACCCCGGACCTCGACCGGCTCGGCCTGCTCGACGCCCGCCTGCGGCGCACCATCCGCACGGTCGGCACCGGGCACGCGCCCGAACTGAGCGCGGGGTTCGAGTCCTCGTGCCCGGGGCTGTTCTTCGCCGGCCTCCTGACCGCGCCCTCCTTCGGCCCCGCCATGCGCTTCGTCCACGGCGCGACCTTCACCGCCCACCGCCTCACCGCCCGCCTCCGCACCCACCTCCCCACCACCGCGCGCCTGCCCCGCCCCACCGCCCCGCTCTCCCCGACCCGGGTCGGCGAATCGGGCCCCGCCGGGGACTGAGTTCCACCGGGGCTGGGTGCGCCGCCGGGCACGCCGCCGGGTCAGCCGATGACGCGTCGGACAGGCCGGCCGACCTGGCCGGCCTGGTCGAGTCGGTCGGCCAGGTCGGCGAGGTCGTCGGCGTACAGGTCGAACCCGTCCGAGGAGGTGGGCGGGTCGCCGACGGGACGGGGGACGTAGGCGGTGCGGAGGCCGAGGCTCTGCGCACCGCGCAGGTCCCAGGCGTGGGCGGCGACCATCAGGAGGCGCTCCGGGGGCAGCCCGGAGACGGTGACGGCAAGCTGGTAGACCGCCGGGTCGGGCTTGTAGGTCCGGGCGTCCTCGGCGGACAGGGCCTGGTGCCAGCGCAGGCCGGCGTGCGCGTTGAGCCCCAGTAGCGCCGTCCGGCTCGCGTTGGAGAGTCCGATCAGCGGGAACCGCTCGGCGAGCCGGGCGAGCCCCGCCACGGTGTCGGGCCACGGAGGGAGCCTGCGACCGGCAAGGGCCAGTGCCGCCGTGGCGGTCGGGTCATCGACTCCGGCGGCGTCGGCGACGAGCCGGGCGGCTTCCAGGTCGAGGACATCGCTGGCGAGGTAGGGCCGGTCGCCGTCGAGGACGCGGCGTTGCTCGCGGTCGATGTGCCGCTGCCACAGCGACAGAAGCCGCTCGACCCCGGGCTCGTCGAGCGACGGGTCGAGTGCACGGATACCGGCGCGGATACCGGCGGGTTCGTCGACGAGCGTGCCGAGGACGTCGAACACGATGGCGTCGATCTCTGGCTCTGGCATGGGAGCGGTCTCCTGGGCGAAGCACGGGGCGTACGAGTGACTTCGGTGGAACGCGGCGGCAGGCCACCAGGATTCCCGAGCCGCACCGCCCGCGAGGCATCCGCGTCGACGTCGCCAAGGAGAACAGCGACGAACCACCGCGCCCGCCGAACCACCGCGCACGACCGGGGCGCCACCACCGAGCATGCCCTCCACACCGCAGGGCACAGAGCGCGGCGCCCCCGTCGGATCAGGGCGCGCGCCCGGGACGGGGACCGGCGTACGGGGGACTCAGGTGCGACGGGTCGGGTCGGGGCGCCAGGGCCAGGGGGTTGGGGGTGGGCCGGTGAGGAGGTCTCCGGGGGTGGGCTGGGGGGTGGGGTACTGGGCCAGCCGGGTCCACTCCAGGTCCGGCACGCCCGGCAGCGTCCGTCCCGCGCTCGTCCACTCCTGGGACAACTGGTCGTAGATCGGGCTCTCGCCGACCGGTGGACCCATCGGACGAGTGTCCTGATGCGCGTTCGAATGGTGATGCGGGTTCGGGGCCGAGTGCGTCTGGACGCGCTGCCATCGAGCAGGCGCGGAAGTCCTTGCCATAAGTCGGCCAACGCCCCACCCGCGGGAGAAGTCACTGCGGCGGCAGGGTTCCGGATGACCGCATGAACGGTTTTTCGGGGGAGCGGCCATAAGTCCCCCGCTCGTCGGGATTCCCGCCCCCAGCGCGACATGGAGTGCGCCCCCCGAGCCAATCCCTTGGACGTGCGCCGACTCTCCGCGCCCCTTGTGCCCATCGGTGGGACTCCCCGGGCGACACGGACCACGACACGTGCGCCGGTAGAGGGAATTCTCGGGGAGAGACGGTGATGATAGGGAAAACGGCCTGTCTTAAGGGGACCGATGCGACATGTGGGTTCCGCGCTGCTCCTGGCGGCGCTGGTGATGGGCGTCACCGCCTGCCAGAGTCCGCCGGGCGCGCAGTCGCCACAGCAGCCACGGGCGGCGGAGCGGACCGCCGCCGACCGGGCCGAGGGCGGCCAGGACCGGTCCGACAGAAAGCCCGGGAAGCCCGGGAGCAGCACATCATGGGTCGGCGACTCGGCCGACCTCGGCGGCCGGGGGTTCGGCGAGCACCTGCGTATCTCTGTTCGGGGGCAGGTCGACCCCGCCATCGGTATCCGGGCCGCTGACGCGCCGGACACCGGGAACCGCCGGTTGGGCGTCGATGTCGCCCTCGTCAATGTCGGCGGGCGACCCTATGACGCGAGCCGCGCCGATATCTGGGTGACGGACGCCGGCGGCGGGCGGTATCCGGCGGTCCGTACCGGCACCCTCACCACCGGATTCCCGCTGGAATGGAACACGCTTCCGGTGGGCGAACAGAAACAGGGCTGGCTGGTCTTCGAAGTACCGCAGGACGCGCGGATCGTACGGTTCCACTGCCGGGTCGGAAAGACGGCCCTCTCCTGGCAGCTCCAGTTTCCCCCATCCAGGTGAACGTATGAGGTGACAGGGACCTGCCGGGCATTAGGGTGCCGAGCCATGACCACTGCGAATTCCACCAAAAACGCCTTTCGGCGCGGCCATGTCGGCACACTTTCCGCACTCGCCTGGACCGGTGATCCCGAAGCCGGGCACAACATGCCCTATCTGCTCGTCTATTCGCTCGGCGACGGTGTCGGTGAAGGGGGAGGGGAAGGTGTCGGTGAAGGTACTGGCGGCGCTGACGGCGACGGTGACGGCGACGGCGGTACGGAGGCGGGCGAGGCGGCCCTGCGGGCGCTGATCGAGGAGATCGGGCTCAAGGCCGGCGCCGAGATGACCGACGCGACATCCGATTCCGTCAACTCCCCGATCCGGCTGCTCGTCGAGGGCGGCCAGGCCACCCTCACCATGCCCCGGCTGAGCGCCCAGTGCCCCGCCCCGCCCGAGTGGCTCGCCGCAGCCGATGAACGCGGCCACGCCCATGTCATGGTCGCCGCCCGCCCCTGGCCCGAGGCGGTGCCGGGTGCGCCGGTCACCGAGGAGATGCTCCAGGCGTTCCTCGGCGACGAGGAGACGTTCATGGCCTGCGGGCATGTCCTGCTCCCGGTCAGTCGGCTGCGCCGCTGACCCGCCGGGCCCCGGCCGTGCCGGGACCCCCCGATGTTCCCCGAGCCCCCGGCAGCTCCGCCGCCCCGGCGCTCCCGGTGCTCCCGGGGCCGAAGGCGAAGGGCAGCGCGCGGACCCGGTTGTCGAAGCTGGAGTCCACCAGCTCGGCAGCCCCCACCGCCCGCAACGCGGATGGCCGGGTGAGCAGTTCATGGAACAGGGCCTTCATCTCCTGTCGCGCCAGATGGGCGCCCAGACAGTAGTGCGGCCCCCCGCCCCCGTAGCCCAGGTGCGGATTGGGGTCGCGGGTGATGTCGAAGGTGTCGGGGTGCTCGAATACCTTCTCGTCCCGGTTCGCCGACGCGTAGAAGAGGACCACCTTCTCGCCGGGGCGGAAGGCGTGCCCGCCCAGTTCGCAGTCGGCCACGACCGTACGGCGGAACTGGATGATCGGCGTCGAGTGGCGCACGATCTCGTCCACCGCGCCGTCCGCGTACCGGTCGAAGTCCGACTCCAGCAGCGCGCGCTGTCCGGGGTGGTCGGTCAGCAGCGAAAGACCGTGGGCGATGGCGTTGCGGGTGGTTTCCACGCCCGCGACGAGCAGCAGCGAGAAGAAGGCACCGAGCTGGCGCGCGTCGAGGGCCTCGCCGTCGATGTCGGCGCACACCAGCGCCGAGATCAGATCGTCCGTGGGGCGGCGGCGGCGCTCGCGCGCCAGTTTCGCCATCACCAGGTGCAGCTGGGCCAGGGCGCGCAGCCCGCGCCCCGGAACCCGCAGCCGGGACCGGCGGACCCCGACGTTCTCGGACGCCTCGTCGATCCGGCGGGCGATCTCCGTACGGTGGCGCGGCGGAATGCCCATCAGATCGCAGATGATCTCGAAGGGCATCCGGGAGGCGACCGACGCCACGAAGTCGTCAGGGCGGTCGCGGATCATCTCGTCCACGATCCGCCGCGCCACCGCGCGGACATTGGTCTCGGCGGCGGCCAGCAGCTTCGGCGTGAAGGCACGCGAGACGATCCTGCGCATCTTCGCGTGCTCGGCGCCGTCCATGTTGACCATCGAATTGCCGAAGACGGCCTTCGCCCAGGCGGCCGGCTCGGGCGTGGTCACCCCCGGCGCGCTGGCGAAGTGCCGGGGGGTGCGGCTCGCCTCCTGCACATCGGCGTGCGTCACCAGGGCGTAGAAACCGGGGCCGGGGCCGGTGCCGGGGCCGGTTCCGAACCGGACCGGACCGGGGAGGGTGCGCAACAGCGCGAAGGACTCCAGCCGCCGATCGCGCGGCAGCCGCCAGAACGACGGATCGGCGAGATCGACGTCCGTGGCGCGCAGCGGAGCCTTCATGGATACAACCTCCACACGAACTGAGCAGGAGCGGCCATGCTGACCCACAGGGGGCGGCCGGGACGGTCAACGCGGCCCGGAACGGGGTGGATTTACCCCCTTCGCGCGATCCCGCGTCAACCGGGTGGTTACTGCGGACAGGGGAATTCCGCACTGGTCGGGCCCGTTGGCTCGTTCTCCACTGAGCAGCGCCTGCCGGAGCACCGGTTCCGGTACGGCGGCGCACCGTTCAGCAGCTCGCGAACCAAGACGCGAACAAAGAGGGGACATACGTACCAATGAAGTCGACCACCCGAGGATCTCTCGCGGCCGTCATCGCGTGCATGGCGTCGGCGGTGGGGGCCGCCCCCGCAGCCGCCGGTACATCGGTGCCGGTCACCCTGCCGCTGGAGAGCCTGGAGACGGTTGTCCCGGTGCCCGCCCCGGAGCTGAGCACGGGTGTCCCGGTGCCGGTGCCCGGCGCCTTCGAGGCACCGCGCCATGTCACCGGGCGCATGCTGCCCCACGGTCTGCTGCCGCAGGTGCCGTTCACCAGCGAACTCCCGGCGACCGTCGCCGAACTCCCGGTCGAGGACCCGCTCGGGGGCGGTGAGCTGGGGGTCGCCAAGGCCGTCGCCCCGGCGAGCGATCTCAAGCTGACCGCGCCGGGGGCCTCGCTGGGCGCTCCGCTGTCGGCCCCGCGTCCCGAACTGTTCGGGCAGCCCGAGCCGGTGCTGCCCGAACTCGCGGTGCTCACCCCGTCGCTGCGCGGCGAGCCCACCGCCGGGCTGCTCCTCGACTGACCGGGCAGCGCCCGGGTGGCCGGACCCGCGCACGCCGCTGTGCGGGCGCGTCGGCCGCTGCCGAGCCCCCGGACGGGGTTCGCGGAGGTGAGCGCCGTACGGCCCGTGCCACCCGGACGAGGAACCCTTTCGCCGCCGTCTCGTTGACACCAGCGATGCACGCTCGTTGACCCGAGCGGTGCACGTCCGTTGACACCAGCGATGCACGGCCACGTCGAAAGAGCGAACTCATGCGAGCCCTCACCCGCCGTCTCACCCGCCACATCAGCCGCCGCGCCGCCCTGCGTACGGTCTTCACCGTCGGTGTGGTCGCGGGCACGGCGGGCGCGCTCGCGCCGGTCCTCGCCCACCGGGCCGCCCGGGAGGGGGCCCGCCCGCCGAAGGCCGGTGTGCGCCCCGAGCTGGAGCGGTTCGCGGAGATGTACCGGGGCCGGCACATCCAGGGCACCGCGACCTTCATGGTCCCGGCGGGCGGCGCGGGGACCACGACCGTCGCGGTACGGACCTCCACACGCGGCACCACGACCGTCGCGGTGCCGAGTGTGGAGATCCGGATCGACGACCGCCCCCTGCATGTGATGCGGCGGGCGGACGGCAGCTATCTGAGCCTCGTCAACCACTACGAGTCGTTTCCGACGCTGCGCGACGTGGCCCGCGCCGCCGTCGACGAACTGGGCTCAGCCCAACTGGCGCTGTCTCCCTCGCACAGCCACTGAACCCACGGCCACACCACCCAGGGAGGGCGGCACCGGTGTACACCCGCAAGAACCAGCGGAATCTGACCCGTACGGAGAAGCGCCGACTGGTCGACGCGCTGCTGGCGCTGAAGCGTTCGGGGGAGTACGACGAATTCGTCAGGACACATGGCGAGTTCTTCGTCCCCGACGCCGAGGACGGCCCGAGGGCGGCCCATATGACGCCTTCGTTCTTCCCCTGGCACCGAAGATTCCTGCTGGACTTCGAGCGGGCGCTCCAGCGGATCGACCCGGGGGTGTCGGTCCCGTACTGGGACTGGACGACGGACAACACCCCCGCCTCCTCCCTGTGGGCGGACGACTTCCTCGGCGGCAACGGCCGGATCGGCGACCGCCAGGTGATGACCGGCCCCTTCGCGTACGGCAACGGGAACTGGCGGGTCAACGCGCGGATCACCGACGGCAAGTACCTCACCCGCGACTTCGGCCGCCCCGCCGACCCGGTCTCCCTGCCCACCAGGGCGGATGTGGAAAGGGCCCTTAAGGAGCCGCTGTACGACGCGGCCCCCTGGGACTCCACCGCGCGCAGCGGCTTCCGCAATACGATCGAG
Organism: Streptomyces sp. NPDC055078; assembly: GCF_053607985.1. NCBI lineage: Bacteria > Bacillati > Actinomycetota > Actinomycetes > Kitasatosporales > Streptomycetaceae > Streptomyces > Streptomyces sp. NPDC055078. The sequence goes on along the minus strand of NZ_JBSGUP010000252.1, from coordinate 403 downwards.
GGCTGGAGTGCGGGCGGGGGCCGGCGCTGGCGCAACCACAATCTGGTGCACCGCTGGGTGGGCGGTCTGATGCTCGGCGCGACCTCGCCCAACGACCCCGTCTTCTGGCTCCACCACGCCTTCGTGGATCTGCTGTGGGTCCGCTGGCAGCGGGCGCATCCGCGATCCGGCTATCTGCCGGCGAAGAGGCTGCCCGCGTCCGACCCCCAGTCGGGGCGGGTCTTCGCGCTGGACGAGCCGATGCCGCCGTGGGAGGTGGCGCCCTCCGCGCTGCTCGACCACACCCGCTTCTACCGCTACGAGTAGCGCCCCGGACAACACCGGCCCAGCAGCAGGCAGCACGCGACAGCACTGGCACCGGCACAAGCACCGGCACCAGCACCACGAACCGCGGCCTCCCCTT
>NZ_JBSGUP010000251.1:0-10975 GCF_053607985.1 Streptomyces sp. NPDC055078 | reverse complement strand
CCCTGGTGACGTCGCCGACCCGCCTCGCGGCTCCGTCGTGGAATCCGGCGACGCATGAGATCACGTACATACGCAGGAACCCCGGGACGCCCGAACTGGTTCTCGGAGACAAGGTGCTGAGCGGAAGCGGTGAAGACGTCTTCCCGTTCCCCGCCGTATGGCTTTCGCCCGACGAACTGCTGTACACCTCCGACGGTCTGATCCGGAAGAGATCGCTGGCGGGCGCGGTCTCCCCCGTGCCCACGGTCTTCGCCTTCGACGTCAAGCGGAGCCGCTACCGCCGGCGAGTGCGGGACTTCCGGGCCGGCCGCCGGGGCAGTTCGAAGGGCATCGTCGCACCCGTCCTGGCACCGGACGGGAAGAAGATCGCCTACTGCGCGATGGGAGCGCTCTGGCTGCACGAACTCCACAGCCCCGCCCGGAAGCTCGCCTCGGGTTCGTATCTGACCGATCCGGCCTGGTCCCGCGACGGCACCCGGCTCGCCTACGTGAGCGACAGGACCGGATCGCCCCACATCTGGTGCTACGACCGGGCGGCGGGAACCCACACCCAGCTGACGACCGGCCACGGGGCCGAGTACTACCCGGCTTGGTCGCCCGACGGAAGATCGATCGCCTACCAGGACCAGACGTACGCCACCTTCGTCTTCGAGCCGGCCACGGGAACGAAGCGGCGGCTCTATCCGCCGGCGTTCCTTCCCGGCCCCCCGACATGGTCGCCGGACGGCAGATACCTGGCGATGGTCGTCGGCCGACCGGCGTCGTCCCGCTTCCGTGAAGGCGTCAACCACATCGTCGTGATCGACGTCGAGCGGGGTACGAACCGCTGGGTCGAGCCGGCCCCCGGAAAGACCCTGACGGCACGCGGGGACACGGGGCCGGTGTGGTCTCCGGACGGCACGGCACTGGCCTGCGTGATGGACGGACAGCTGTGGCTGGTGCCCGTCGCCCCGGACGGCTCGCCCACGGGAACACCACGGCGCATCACGGGGGAAACCGCCGACTCCCCCTCATGGAGCGGTGACTCCCAGCGCCTGCTCTACCTGCACCACGGCCGACTGAAGATCGTCGGCCGCAGGGGAGAACCGCTCACCGACATACCGGTCCGGCTGCCCTGGCGGATGGCCGCTCCGAGCGGCCGGACGGTCATCAGGGCCGGTGCCGTCTGGGACGGTGCCACCGACCGGCTCCGCCACGACATCGACATCACCCTTCACGGGAACCGGATCGAACACGTCGGACGGCGCCAGGGCTCCGCCCGGGGGGCGACCGTGGTCGACGCCTCCGACCAGGTCGTCATCCCGGGCCTGATCGAATGCCACGGCCACCCCGGAGTCCAGTGGCAGTTCTACGGCCGGCGGCTGGACCTGCTCTCGCTCGCGTTCGGCATCACGACCTACCGTTCCACGGGCGACTCCTCCTACCGGACCGCCGAACAGCGCGACACCATCGACGCCGGTGTCCGGATCGGCCCGCGGTTCCTCGGCAGCGGCGAGGCCCTGGACGGCGTCCGCCTGCTCCAGAACGTCATCCGGGCCACGACGACCCCCCAGCAAGCCACCTACGAGTTGGACAAACTGCTCGCGCTCGACTCCGAGCTGATCAAGACCTATGTGCGGTTCCCCTCCGATTTGCAGCAGCTCGCCGTTGCGGTCGCCCACCGGGCCGGTCTGCCCGTGTCGTCCCACAACCTGTACCCGGGTGCCGCCTACGGACAGGACGAGGTCGAACACCTCGGCTCGACCAACCGGTGCGGCTACTCCCAGGCGGTCAGCGAACTCGGACGCGGATACGAGGACGGCATCGGCATCCACATCGGTTCGCGGACCGTCGTCTCCGCGACCCTGTTCGCGGAGACAATCCTGCCCGACACCGGATTCGTCGACGACGAGCGCGTCGTCCGGCTGCTCCCGAAGTGGGCCCACGACGCCCTGATCGCCCAGCGCCAACGCATCCTGAGCACGAACCAGGGCCCGGCCCGCGCCAAGCTCGCGGCACTCGTGGACGCCTGCCTGCGCATCCACCGTGGGGGCGGCCTGGTGCGCTGCGGGTCCGACTTCCCGAGCGAAGCCCTGCCCTCGATCGGATTCCATTTGTCGCTCCAGGCCCTGGTCCGCTGGGGATTCACCCCCTACGAGGCGCTGCTCACCGCTACCTCGGTCCCCGCCCGTTCCTTCGGGCTCGGCTCGCAGCTCGGTCGGATCGAACCGGGGATGCTGGCGGATCTCGCCGTCCTGCGCGGGAATCCCCTCCAGGACATCAGCGCGGCGGCCGACGTCAGCAGGGTCGTCGCGAACGGCGTCCCGTATGAGGTCTCCGACCTGATGAACAGGGTGCCAACTGCCGTCACATGACCGAACGGGCAGGTTCACAGGCTGAGGAGCAATCAGCGGTGAGTCCCGACGTTGTCCGGTGTGCCCTTCGAAGCACAAGCCCGGCTGTTCGGAGCGGACAGGGCGCGGGAACGCAAGCACTCCCGCGCCCCACCGGCGGCGAGCACTACCGCGTGCATCCGGACAGCGCCCCCGATGACTGCATGCCCCTCATCCCTGAGCCTCTTGAGCTGCCCGGCTTTCCCCGAGCCTCGGTAGTCTCCCGCCTCAAGGTGTCTCACCGCGCTTAAGGATGCGCAGTCAGCCGTATGTGCAGTACCCACCCGATCGACCGGCTGTTCTCCTGCTTCCGCGCCAGAAGCGAAGACGACCAGGCTGACGTACCATCAGTCCGACATCCAGACGGCTCGTGCGCCAGACGTATGTCCTCTCCGGCAGTCACAACACGCGCCGCAGGCCCGCTCTCGTGTCGGTCGCAGGGCAGGTCCGCGTACATTCAGGTCGCTCGCCAGTCCACAGCCTGCGCACGCGCGGGAGGTACTCCTCATCTGGGGGCAATCCGGATTCGGTTGATCAGCATGGAACAATCCGAATGTGAGTTCCCCGCAGCCCAAGAAGCCCGTACAGCTCTGTTCCGATCCGGGATGCTCGGAGCCGACCGCGTACCGGACCCGCACGCGGGATGCGTGGTGTGACACCCACATCAGCGCGATCCTTCGCGCGGGTGGCCTGGAGCCCCTGGAACCGTTCTCCAAGTCCACAGCATGGCGGCTGACACGGTGTCTTGCCTGCGGCTGCGAGGCGCACTACCGGTTCGAGTACACACTGGAGAAGAACGCCTCGGGCGAGGCGACATGCCGGGCGTGCTTCTGGCGCCGCTGGGCCGGGGAATCCCGCCTGAGCCTGGGTTCCTACGCAAACCTCGCCCCCGTGGCAGAGGCGGCTGCGCGGGAGCATGCTGAAGCCCATGGATATGACTATCTGGCACCTCTGACCGAGCCGTCCCTGACCGACGATCCTCACCATGTCCGCTGCCGGTCCTGCCTACGGCTGAGCGCCGATCGCCTGGGTGACATCGCCTTCGGATGCCGCTGCGGCACCAACCCCCGCCGAGACCGGCAGACCTCTCCACATCCTCCGGCGCTGCTCAAGGACAGCGGGCTCGCGGCGGTGACCTGGTGGGACCATGAACGCAACGGGACCGCGATGTGGGAGACCGCCACCGTCAAGGCACGCAGGGAAGCGGCCTGGCGCTGCCCCCATTGCGACCTGGAGTTCACGAAACGCATCCTGGACATGGTCACTGTCCCGGAATGCCCCGCGTGTGAACCCGAGCGGCGGGCCGCCTGGCAGGCGGAGTACGAGCGCTACAGGTCGACCCCGGTCGCCGATGTTCCGGAACTGCTGGCGGCCTGGGCCGACGACGCCGATCCCCGGACCGTACCGGTCGCCGGCCTTGGTCCACTGCGCAAGTTCCGATGCCCGCAGGGGCACAGCCCTCGCCTGAACCCTCACAAGTATCTGACGTCGGGCTGCCCGTCCTGCCGGGGCCTGGCCACACGCGCCGAGCGGATGAACAGTGCTCCGTCCGACCGCTCTCCCGACGCGCTCGATCCGGAGATCGCAGCGCAGTGGCATCCGACGAGGAACGCCGGCATCGACCCGGCGACCGTCTCCCCGGGCTCTCGCAAGACCAGGTGGTGGCGGAACCCCGACTGCGGCCATGAATGGCAGGACACCCCGGCCGGCCGCAACAAGGGACACCGCCGGCGCTGCCCCGTCTGCCGCACCGTCCTCGACTCCCTCGCCTACCATTTCCCCGAACTGGCGGCCGAATGGTCTCCCGACAACCCACTCTCCGCCTGGCATGTGCGTCCCACGGCTCAGACCTCTTTCGTCCCGACATGGATATGTCCTGTGGACCCCAACCACATCTGGCAGGCATCCCTCGGTTCACGGGCGAGCGGCAGCGAATGCCCCCAGTGCAGAGAACACGGAAAGTCCCGCATCGAGGTCCTGCATCACGCCGCCGCCGAGCGCGCCTTCGGTACAGCCGCCTCCGGCCGAGCGCTACGCCACCAGGCGTTCACTCGGCGTTCCGTCTGGCAGGTCGACATCGTCACGAGTACCGTTCCCGGTCGCGAACTGGTCATCGAGTACGACGGCGCCTACTGGCACGCCGACAAGGCCGACCTCGACGCGGACAAGACACACGACCTGCTCGCCGCCGGGTACCTTGTGGCCCGGCTGCGCGAGCACCCCCTGTCCCCCCTGCCGATCGAGGACCCTGACTACACCGAGTTCACCGTCCACTCCACAGCCCCGGATCCGGATGCCGTAATCAACCAGGTGCAGCACTGGGCCGCCACGAGATCAAACGATTCGTCCTGACTGTTCTGCGGACGGTCCGTATCTCCACTTCATAGCGCAACTGGACGCCCCGGGGTATGTGGAGTTCACGCGGGCGCACGGGCCGTCGAGGCGGTCCGAAGGACCTGGCGTAGAACGGGGCGCCTGCGACGGTACAGATGGGCCCATTGTGGCCGGGGGCGAGCGCGGTGACGGTGGCGATGTACCCGGAGAACCAGCTAGTGCTGTGACCGGAAAGGTTCACCGGCCCACCTTTCCGGCCACAGCACTAGCCGCGCTCACCACAAGGGTGCGCAAGACGGTGTCGGCAGTGGAGGGCGTTGGCCTCCGGCCGGCCGGAGAGCGAGCCTGGCCGCACTCCACCGTGGCGTACTTCCGATCCGGCGACGTGCACGACGCCGCCTTCAACCGGCGTCTTCGTGGCATCCGCCCCGAGCGAGTCAAGGTCAGAACCGATCGCGTGCACGCCGTGTACATGCATCAGGATCTCGAACGCGGCTACTACACCCGGGAACACCTCGCAGCGCTCCCCCTGTGCGGCACGACGAACTCACGGTCCGCGAACGCCTCGACGAGCTGGCAGCTCAGGCCGCCAGGGAGGGGGACGAGCTGTGGCATGACGCGTGGGATCGGGCCCATGCGCCAGGGCCAATGCCGTTGCCTTTGCCGTGGGCGTAGTCTGCTTGGCAGTGGATCCCGGGGGTGGTTCGGGTGGCTGCGATTGTGTCTGACTTATCGGGCCTCGGCTTGTTGACCTGGGTGTATCCGCCGGGCTTGGTGGACCGGATGGTGGCTGCGTGCAGGTGTCGTGAGCAGCGTCAGCGGCTGCTTCCCGCGCGGCTGGTGGTGTACTTCGTATTGGGGCTGGCGTTGTTCTCACCTGCTCCGCATCTGGAAGTGATGCGGCACCTCGTCGGGGGGTGTGGGGCTGCTGGGCAACTGGCGTGTTCCGCCGAAGTCCTCGTTCAGGGCCCGGGAACGGCTGGGTTCTGAACCGCTGCGGGTGCTGTTCGCCACGACCGCGAAGCCGATGACCACCGAGGCGACGCCCGGCGCGTTCTGGCGGGGCCCGCGGCTGCTCGCCGTTGACGACACCTGCTGGGACGTCGCGGACAGCGAAGCGAACGAAGCCGCCTTCGGACGTCCCGGAAGTGGCCGCGGGTCCGGCAGGAGCGCGTTCCCGCAGGTGCGGATGGCGGCGTTGGTGGAGGTGGGCAGTCATGCGGTGCTGGACGCGGGAACTCACCGGCTGCCGCACCGGGGAAGTCACTCTGATGGGCCGCCTGCCGCGTTCGGCCGGCGCGGGTCAGCTCGTCCTGGCCGATCGTGAGTTCCTGGGTGTCCCGTTGTGGCATGCGTTCACCGCCACCGGCGCCGATCTGCTGTGGCGGGTGGCCGCCAACCGCGTCCTGCCCGTGATCAAGCAGTTCCGTGACGGGTCATGGCTCTCACAGATTCGGGCGAGCGGCGCCTCTGCCCGAGATCAGCCGGCCGGCGCTACACACGATGGATCCCGAGATCCCGGGCAACACGAACCCGGCCTCGGAACCCGCGGATCTGTCGCAGCCACTGTTTGTCGGGCAGGTTGGCCGGCGACAGGTGGGACAGGACCAGTGTGCGGGCGCCGGCCGCAGTGGCCACGGAGCCGACTTCCGCGATCGGGGTGTGTGCATCGACGAGCTTGTCGACAAGCGCTTCCTGCCGAGGTGAAAGGGGTGCGGGGAGAAGGTTCCTCGCCCAGTCGGGATCGACCACCTCGTGGACGAGGATGTCCGCCTCATGGGCAAGCCGCGCGACGTTGTCGGATTTCGACGTGTCTCCCGATATCACGACACTGCCGTGCTCCGAGTCAAACCGATAGGCAAACGACGGATACGTCGCTCCGTGCGGTACCAGAATCGCGGAGACCCGGACCCGGTCATCCTCGTAGACATCGAACGGTCGCATCGTCGGCGCGGAGTTGGTGTCCGGATCCACGACCAAGTGGCCGGGCAGGACGACTTCATTCACTTCGAGTTGCGCACGCGGGTCGGCCCGCCCGGTATCGCGCATGCTCTCGTTGAGAGTCGTCGCGTTTCCCGCGAGAATCGACGCCACGAGGTCGGCGAAGCCCGGGGTGGGTCTGTCGGGTTCCAGCACGGGCGGTGTGGGAACTCGCGGGTCAACGGGTGGAAGTCCAGGTCGTGAGCCCGGGCCGTACAGCCGCACCGGCCTGAAGTCGCCCCGTGCCAGGCCCATCACAGGTGCGAACAGGTACAACCCCGGCAGGTCCACGTAGTGGTCGGGGTGAAGGTGGGTGAGGAAGAAGGCGCGCAAGTTCTCAAATCCGGTGACGTCGCCCGCTCCCCCACCGAGACCGGCGTCCCGGTACCGGCGAAGTGCGCCGTCGCCGCAGTCGACCAGGTAGACCGCGCCGTCGACAACCACGGCTGTGCTCACTCCGGCTCGCGAGGATCTCGGATACCACAGGGGTCCACCGGCCGTACCAAGCGTGTGCACGCTCATTCCGGTTGGATCCGGCCGACGGCGCTGGTCATGTGGACGGCTCGCGGCATGTGCGCTCGTCGATGCTGAGAGACTTGCGAGTCCCACGGCGACCGAACCGCCCAGGACGGTCCGCCGACTCCATTCCGGTCCGATTTCTGGTCCGTTCGAACCACAGCACGGATCAAGCATGGAAACTCCCTTGTTCACTGCTCGATCCGGCATCGATGAGTCGGTTCAACCCGCCTGACAGCGACTTCGGACCGGCTCCCAGGTCGGAGATCCGGCCCGGGAATCTCAGTAGTGAGATACTTATATCTAAGGGATCCCGAGGTGGCAAGGGAGTCTGCGTCTGTGTGAACGACGATGACCTCGTCCCCTGGCCGGCCGTCATCCCCTGCGGTCGTCCGGAACCGCTGCCCCGGCGGCGAGCCCTGCGTGTGGTGGTGCCGGTGCCCCTGCCCCGAGAACGGCCCAAAGGACGCGCCCGGCGCCCTGCCGGAGACGGCGGGTACGGCGGACAGCTCCTGGCTGGACGGGGCGACCGTCCGCGGAGGCCGCCGCCGCGCCCGGGGTGAGATGGACGAGGCGCAGTACACCTTGTTCTGACGGAGTCCCGCCGGGGGAGCGGCCACCCGACGCCGGACAGCGAGAGGCCCGGCGGGGCGCGCTGGTCAGCCCCGGTGCTGCAAGGACTTCTGGATCACCTCGCCGACGCCCCTTGGGTCCGTCCGCGACCTACGGAATTCACCAAGAGGCGGAAGAGCGGCAACATAGCGACGGATCGCCGGTTACCGAAACCGGTGATCCGCTGAATGCTGATAGCTCCACCGCCACGCACTGACTAACCGTCGAAAGGCAGCAAGCAGACCAGGGGAAATTACACCACCACGAGCCGGATGCGATCGCCGCAGAGCTTGGCCATGTCGTCGATGTCGGAGGTCAGCATGACCACGGGGCGGTGCTGTCGCAGCGCGGCCTCGGCGACCGCCGCGTCAATCGCGTACTTGTGCCCGTGCAAGCCGGCACCCATCAGCAGCTCGGAGGCTGCCCTCGCCTCTACGTCGCCCACCGGGACCACGCGCAGCCCGGAGAGCACCCAGTTCAGGCGAGACTTGTTCGTGCGGGCGTGGACGGCCTCGATGATGGTGAGTGCGCTCACCACGACCTCCATGCCGCGCGAGCGCGACTCAGCGACCAGAGCTACCACCTGCTCGTCGTCGGCGAGCAGCTTCGAGAGGCCCTCACTGTCCAGGACCAGCGTCCCTTCGTGACTCAGCTTGCGGCGGACCACTCACCCTCCTCAGCGAACACCTCGTCGAAGACCTGCCGCGCCCGCTGACGAGCCTGCTCGGAGACCGGCCCCTTCCGGCTCTCGTAATCCGCCAGGTACTCGTCAAGGATCTGCCCGCGCAGCTCACGCTCGACCGCATCGGCAATGAACGCGGAGAACTCCCGCTTGCCCACCCGCGCCCGAATCGCCTCCGCAGTCCCCTCCGGCAGCGACAGGCTCACCCGTGTCGCCGGCCCTTCGCCGATGCTGTACGTCGTCTCAGCCATAGCCCAAGTGTGTCAAACGAGTAGGAAAAGCGCCACAGATCGAATCTGCACGGCCCCGGAGTCGTGAAGGGTCGTGCGGATGGAGCCCCACCCGCCCGCCTGTCGCATCGGGAGATCGCTGCCCGAAACCCAGCACAGGCTTCTCATCCCATCCCAGCACGATCCCAGCACAGTAGGAATGAACAGGGGTGATGACAGGTGACGAGGGGTCAGCCATCCCAGCACGATCCCAGCACGGGAAAAAACCAAGGGCCCGACCCCGAAGAGTCGGACCCTCTCTGACCTGCATGTTTGCCAGATCAGCGACGTGGTGATATGTCACCGGCTACACGTTGAAGCGGAACTCCACCACATCCCCGTCCTGCATCACATAGTCCTTGCCCTCCATCCGCGCCTTTCCCTTCGCGCGGGACTCCGCGACCGAGCCCGTGGTCATGAGGTCGTCGAAGGAGATGACCTCCGCCTTGATGAAGCCCTTCTGGAAGTCGGTGTGGATGACACCGGCCGCTTCCGGGGCGGTGGCGCCCTTGGGGATCGTCCAGGCGCGGGTTTCCTTGGGGCCGGCGGTGAGGTAGGTCTGGAGGCCCAGGGTGTCGAAGCCGACGCGGCTGAGGGTGGCGAGGCCGGGTTCTTCCTGGCCCATGGACTGGAGGAGTTCGAGGGACTCGTCGTCGTCGAGTTCGATCAGCTCGGACTCGATCTTGGCGTTGAGGAAGATCGCTTCGGCGGGGGCGACCAGGGCCCGCTGCTCGTTCTTGAAGTCCTCGTCGACCAGTTCGTCCTCGTCGACGTTGAAGACGTAGAGGAAGGGCTTGGTCGTCAGGAGGTGCAGCTCATGGAGGAGCCGGCCCCGCTCGGTGCCCTTGGTGATGCCGGCGGAGAAGAGGGTCTGCCCGGACTCCAGGATCTTCTGGGCCTCCTCGACCGCGGCGAGGACCGCGATCTTGTCCTTCTGGAGGCGGGATTCCTTGGTGAGGCGGGGGACGGCCTTCTCGACCGACTGGAGGTCGGCGAGGATCAGCTCGGTGTTGATGGTCTCGATGTCGTCCTTGGGGGAGACCTTGCCGTCGACATGGACGACGTTCTCGTCCTTGAAGGCGCGGATGACCTGGCAGATCGCATCCGACTCACGGATGTTCGCCAGGAACTTGTTCCCCAGGCCCTCCCCCTCGCTCGCGCCCCGGACGATGCCCGCGATGTCCACGAAGTCCACCGTCGCCGGGAGGATGCGCGCGGAGCCGAAGACCTCGGCCAGCCGGGCGAGGCGGGCGTCGGGGACGCCGACGACGCCCACATTGGGCTCGATGGTGGCGAACGGGTAGTTGGCCGCCAGCACGTCGTTCTTGGTCAGGGCGTTGAACAGGGTCGACTTGCCGACATTCGGCAGGCCGACGATTCCGATCGTGAGCGACACGTTGGCGACTTCCTGGAGTGGGGACCGGCCGGTGGCCGTGCGGCGGGGGCCCGGATATGGGCCGATCCCCCAGTTTACGGGCCGGTCGAGCGGGTCCATCACACGATCGGGGAGTCGAACGCTGCGCCAAGGTGAGCCAAAGGGCGTGTCCCGTGCCCGTTTCCCGCCCCCTTGCGGCCTACGTTGGTCACGTGGAGCAGCCCAGGACCAGTCACCCCCGGAGCAGACAACGGCCTCAGCCGCCTCTCTCCTCACCCAGCGCGCTCGCCGATGTTCCCGTGGTGTACGGGGTACGGCCGCCCACGCCGCCCGCCCGGCCGGTGCCCCCCGTGGTGCTCGCCCTGCGCCGGCTGCCCGCCCCCCGGCTGACCGGGCTCGGCGCCGGGCTGTTCACCTCCGTGACCATGCTGGTGATCGGGACGCTGGACTGGCTGCTGCTCGACGGTTCCGCCGTCGTGTACGGGGTCCTCTTTCTGCCCGTCTGCGCGCTGACCGCGCTCTGGGTGCGGGAAGCCGACCTGGTCACCGCCCCCATCGGCGTACCGATCGCGTTCGCCGTGGGGATCTTGCCGATCTCCGGCGGGGAGGGGGGCATCGGCGGGCAGATCATGGCCGTCGTCACCTCGCTGGCCGTCCACGCGGGCTGGCTGTACGGCGGCACCCTCGTCGCGGGGCTGATCACCTGCGTACGGAAGGTACGGTCGATGGCACGCCGCAGGCGCCGCGTACGGCCAGGACCGCCGCCCGGCCGCCGCTAGGTCGCCGTCCGCCGCCCGCGAGGAGAGCCTGATCCGCCGCCCGCGGGAAGGGCCTG
>NZ_JBSGUP010000250.1:0-11025 GCF_053607985.1 Streptomyces sp. NPDC055078 | reverse complement strand
GGCCAGCAGATCGCAGGTCCGGGGATCGCCCCGGAAGTTCGAAAAGCCATTCTCCTAAAGCGGGTGTCGCAGGTTCGAATCCTGCCGGGGGCACAACGCACCAAGCCGCTGACCTGGGGTTTATCCCCCAGGGAGGCGTTCTATTCGGCCTCGGACTCCCCGTCCGGGGCCGTTTGTGTGAGCGGTGCGTGAGCGGACAGAGAGTTGATCTCCCGATTTTCTCCCAACGGATCGGCATCGTTCGGCACGGACTCCGGGCCGAGCTTCTCCGCGTCGTCGACCTCGGACTCCGCCTTGGGAGCCGTGTTCTCGGCGGTGATGGTGATCGAGGAGTGGCCGAGCATCTCCTGGATGTCCTTCAGGTCGGCTCCTGCCGCGTGGGCCAGGATCGCCGCGCCGTGGCGCGTGGACGGAATCGCGGACAACCTCACACGGCGACTCGTCGACCCTCAGCAACGCGGAGCATTGGCCTGCTACGTCCGCGACACCCTGCGGGACTGCGTGACCAACGCGCGGAACCAAGAGCGCCCGCACCTGATCGGTCAAGAACCACCCGCCATCCTTGATCGGTTGGAGGAAACCCTTGCCGACCTGTACGCAGTCCTGGCGGAATTGGCCTGGGGCACCCTGGACGAGAAGAAACTCAGGACGGCAGCGCGGACCGCGCCTTCCGCGCGCGCCCGGGCGGCCGAACTCGCCGACAAGACCGCCGGCGCACGAGCGGGCGCTGCCCAGCACAGGCTTCAGGCAGATACCGAAGCCGCAGGGCTCTCTGTTCAGCTCTACGCTCGGCCGCTCCCGGCTGCCGACGCCACGTACTGGCCTGCCACTGAGTTGGCGGTAGGCGTGGAGCCCGACGAGCTCACTCGATGGCCAGCAGCGCTTGAACAGCTGAGCACTCTGATGCGTCACCACCTTGTGCCGCAGGGCAACGCAGTGCAGTCCTGCTCGTGCCCTTCGTCGACGGCAGACCGATCAGGCTTCTCGCGCGCCAACTCCAGACGACGTTGTGGCCTGGAATCGACCTCTTTGATGCCTGGAGCCACGCACTGCCTGGGGCCCATCCGACTCCTCTCATCGATGCTGTTATCGATGCGCACCAGTCTCTCCAGACTCTCTCCGGCCTGGCGTATCGGACGACTCTGCGAGAACCCCAACCGCTGCACCAGAGCATCGCGGATCAAGCCGCAGGACTGGTCAGAGCCGCGAAGATCTGTACCCAATCCCACTCGTGACACGTCGTGTCGGACCGTCCGCTCACGCATCGCGCACGCATGGAAGAGGTGTGAGATCTCGCTGCCTCCGCGGCGGCCGAGGGGCATATCTTGGCCGCCACCGACGACTGTGAGTGCCCGGAAGAACAACTGGGCGGCACCTGCGATTGCGGGTTGCGGTTGCGCTGTGATGGATCGGAGGAGGCTGGAGGCTGCCGTGCGTCAGGCGGGATCGTGCTCCTTCCAGGCCAGCACCTGGGCCGTCTCCAGGGGCCAAAGACGGTCCCTGTTTCTGTCGGGGCGGCGAGCCTCGGCCTCCTGTACGTACTGCTCGTGCCAGCGCACCTGTTCTCGGTGGAGCCCGGGGCGGGACAGGCGTCCGATGGCGGGATGACAGGCCGCGATCACCTGCGCGAGGACGAGTGTGGTCTCGGCGTCACAGGAGGGATCACCGGGGCGGTCGTGCGGGATGCCGTACCACTCGGCGACCGCTTCTAGGGCGCGCCCACCGGGGCGGAAGGGTTCGGCGTGTCGGTCCAGGACCAGCGGGTCGCAGATTGGTGACACGCCGTTGGCCAGGCGATCGGACAATGGTGTGAGTCCATGCCGGAGCAGTTCGGTCTCCAACGTAGTGAGCACGAACGGAGCGTGCCAGACCACCAGCGGTTCCTTCGTTGCCAAATGTTCGGCTAGCGCAGTCGCTAGTTGTTCCAATGCAGGGGACCCAGGCTCCCCGCAGGTGCGTGCATGTTCCACCGAAATGCTGTGATTTTTGCGAGTTGCGACAGACACCGGGCCGGGACCAGGGTCGATGAGCCAGGACCGGTCCGTTCCGTCGGTGATGCGCACGACCGCGCTGAGAATGCGGTCGACGCCGTAGCGGTTGCCAGTGGTCGCGATGTCTAGGGCCATGAGACGGCGTCGATGCCAGCCCGGATGGTGGTGGCGGGGCGGCGGCGCCGGCTCACGGACGTGTTCGCGGTGGTAGACGTCCCATCCGCCGAAGCCGGTCTTCACGAGCGCTCCGAGCCTCGCCGGAACGATCGATCCGCAGACCTCGCACTTTCCGTCTCTCTGGTTGGAGCGCAATGCGGAGGCATCCGATGTGGTGCCGTCCGAGTCGGGTGTCGGTGCATGAGCCGGGTGGTAGACCACCCAGTTGCCCCACACGCTCCGGAGCAGCACGCCAGCCTCGGCCGAGACGTCCGCGCCGCACCGAGCACAGCGGCCAGCGTATTGGTTGACCCGTACCGAACTGTTCACTACCTCACCTCCATGGTGATCTAACACCGGAGCAGAGCGTGGTACATGCTTCTTGGATCGATATGAGTAGCGCACTGCCCCAGCACGATGTCTTTGTGGCCGGCAAGCATTGAACAGTCTCCGATTCATGGTGCTCCACCGTTGGGTTCGGTGAGGAGCTGCGCCACACGGTCGGGATCGAGGTCTCATTGCAGGGTGACCGTCGTCACGCTGTCCAACAGTTGGTAGTCGTCCGTTGGATGATCGGTTATGCATTGAGCGATCGAGACAGCGTAGTTCGTTACCTCCGAACCTTGGCGAGCTGAGTCCTCGGCGAACTCGACCTCCACCCTGCGAGCGAGGGAGTTGAGGAAGTCCATGACCTTCTCGACGACCGTGTCCACGGGGCGGAGTTTCGTGATGGTGCGGTGCGCCTGCTGGAACTGGTGCACACGGACGGCCAGATGATCACCATGGCGCGCGACATGCTGAAAGCGGCCGGCCTGCATGGGCACAAGTACGCCATCGACTCCGTTCTGGCGGCTGTGGCCGGGCTGGAGGCCGGGCGGGGAGTTCAGGCGACCGTCTTTACCTCAGACACCGATGACATGAATCAGCTCCTCGCGGGACACTCCGTTCGCATCGAGAAGGTCTGACGAGACGCCGCGACGCGCACACGGCCGACACTCCGGTCGATGTGATCTGACCCAATGGAACCGACCCGCAAGCTCCCTGACGCCGGGCGTTCGCAAGCTGGCCTCCGCGCGGCGTCGGCCCTCCCGGAGGGACGTCGCGGAGGGACGTCGCGGAGGGACGTCGCGAAGGGACGTCGCGAAGGGACGTCGCGAAGGACGGGGCGGGACGCGGACCCTCCGCCCGGGGGATTGCGGAGGACCCTCTGCCACTACCCCCAGCCTGGCACCCCGATCCGGCCATCGAGTGGGTGTCGATGGCCAGGAATCTCCTAGCTACCCGATTCCGTGCCCACCCCGTAGACAGAGCCAGCGCCGTCCGGCGGGGGTGTTGGTCAGACGGTCCGGAGGTAGCGGGCCACGGTGTCGACGTAGTCGTCGTGAGCGCGTGTCGCCTCCTCGCGTGCGGCGTTGAGCGCGGCGGGTGTTGTGCCGATCGTCCCGCGTATCGCGTGGGTTTCGCTGACCATGCGGTTGGCGGCGGCGCGTACCTCATCGTCCTGGATGAGGAGGCGTAGTGCGGTCAGGGGGCGGGTCGAGGCCGCGCGGGTGCGGCGGCCCTCTTCGGCGAGTTCGGTGTCTCGGGCGCTGCCCGCCTCCAGGTGGTCCAGTCGTTCTTTGCCCCGCTGCCAGAGGGCTCGCCGGTGGTCACTGACGGCGGCGGCCAGGTCCAGGGCGGCGGCGGCCTGCGCTGATCGGAGCGCCTCGCCGCGGGAGGCGGTCACCGCGGCGCGAGTCGCCCGCTCCTGGAACCGACCGGTGATGATGGAGCCGAGCAGGGTGCCCAGGACCGCGATGGCGGCCGTGATCAGCGCGATGTCCATCGCACCATCATCCCGGCGAGGTGGCCGGGGTGGCCGGGGTAGTGCCGACCTCGTGGGTCCAGTGCTGGAAGTCAGGACGGGCGGGCAGGACGGGCGGCGGACTGGGGGCGCGGTCCGGTCCGGTGCAGTGTGTTCCGGTGCGGTGCGTGTAACCCTGCCGGGCCGGTACGACGGCGATGGGCCCGATGTTCCGACGGGGGCGGGCCACCGAGCGCTCCAGTCAGTCAGTGCCCGCCGCCGGTTACTCACCGTGGCGGCGGACCGTGCCGACCTGAGTGCGTGGGTCCGGGGGCCGCGGAGGGTGTATGGCCTGGTGAGAGGGGCACTGGGGGGTGTGTGTCGCGCGTGGGGGAGGGAAGGCTGGGATGCTGGGTGAGGGAGCGCTGGCGATGATCTGATCCTGACGGACAGTGGTGGTGAGCGCCGTGGCAAGGACCGACGAGTACGCGGCGGGGCCGGCCCATCCAGCCGCTCCGTGGACGGATCCCCTGGGGGACCCGTTTCTGCGCACCCGGATCGCGCTGCCGACGAGGCCGGCCACGTTTCTGCGACGGCAGCGGCTCGTGCGGCATCTCGACCGGGCCTTCCGGACGCCCCTGACGCTGGTCAATGGACCGGCCGGGGCGGGCAAGACACTGCTGGCCGCCGACTGGGCCGCCGGCCGGGGGGCGGGTCCCGGGCAGTCGGTCGCCTGGCTCACCGTCGAGGCGGGGGACCGGCGTCCCGGGGTGTTCTGGGCGTACGTGATCCGGGCCCTGCGCGGCTGCGGAGCGCGGGGCCCGGGGGGCGCGGGCAGCGCGGGCGGCGCGGGCGGGTTCCCGGCGGAGGCGGCCAGGGTGGACCGCAAGCTGCTGGCGGCGCTGGCCGCCGAGCTGAACGAGCAGGAACGGCCGGTGGTGGTCGTACTGGACGAGTACGACCGGGTGACCGCCCCGGAGATCGCGGAGCAGTTGGAGTTCGTGCTGCACCATGCCGGGCGGGGGCTGCGCCTGGTCCTCGTCACCCGTACGGAACCGCTGCTGCCGCTGCACCGGTACCGGGCGTCCGGCGAGCTGACGGAGATCCGCGCGGCGGAGCTGGCCTTCACCCCCGAGGAGGCCGCCGCGCTGCTGGAGCTGCACGGGCTGAGCCTGCCGGTTCCCGCCGCGCGCGCCCTGGTGGACCGCACCCGGGGCTGGGCCGCGGGGCTGCGCCTGTGTGCGCTGGCCGCGCTGGAGAGCGCCGACCCGGAGGTCTATCTGAAGGAGTTCGAGGCGGACCGCAGCACGGTCGCGGACTTCCTGCTGGCCGAGGTGCTCAAGCGGCAGCCGCCGGAGACACAGGACCTGCTGCTGCGCGTCAGCGTGCTGGAGCGCTTCTGTCCCGAGCTGGCGAACGCGCTGACCCAACGGACCGACGCCGAACCCATTCTCATCTCGTTGCACCGGGAGAACGCGTTCGTCGAGCACCTCGGGCACGCCTGGTACCGGCTTCACCCGCTGTTCGGGGAGATCCTGCGGGCACATCTGCGGGTACGCCTGCCGGGACTTGAGCCCGAACTCCACCGGCGGGCCGCGCGGTGGCTGCGCCGTTCCGGCTCCCTCCCGGAGACGCTCGCGCACGGTGCGGCCTCGGGCGACTGGGACTTCACCGCCGGTGCCCTCGTCGGCGATCTGGCCATCGGACAGCTCTTCACCGGGCCGCGCTCCGACGATCTGGCCCAGTTGTTCTCCCGGATGGGGCCCGAGGCCACGAGTCCCGCGACGGATCTCGTACGGGCGGCCCGCGAACTGTCCCGGTGCGACCTCGACCGCGGAACGGCCCACCTGCGCCGGGCCCAGGAGGGTCTGGCCGCCGACACCCCCGGCCCGGCGACCGGCCCGGCGACCACCGACCCGTCCCCAGACCCGGCCACCGGCCCGTCCCCAGACCCAGCCACCGACCCGGCCCCAGACCCGGCGGCTGCCCGGCTGAGCTGTGCGCTGCTGGCGGCCCTGGCCGCCCGGCTGACCGGTTGTCCCGGACAGGCGGAACAGGCCGCCGCGACGGCCGATGAACTGCGGCACGAGGTACCCGCGCACCTCCTGGACCAGCATCCCGAACTCTCCGCACTCCTGCTGACCCATCTGGGCGCCACCCGCCTGTGGGCCGGGCACTTCGAGGACGCGCGTGCCGCCCTGACCCCGGTGGCGAGCACTCCCGGCGGAGCGGCCACCGCGCTCCCCCGGGAGGAGGCACTCGGGTATCTCGCGCTGATCGACTACCTGAACGGATGGCTCGGCAGGGCGGAGCGCAAGGCGTTGGCAGGGGTGTGCGAGGCGGAACGCTTCAGCCTGCCCCAGCCGTACGGCTCCGGGATCGGCACCGGCATCGACATCGGCATCGGGCGGCTGGTTCTGGCTGCTGTGGCCGTCGACCGTGACGAACTGGACCGGGCGCGGGCCCTCCTCGACGGGACGGCCGCCCGGGTCCGTACGGGGACGTCCGGTTACGGGACGCGGCCCGGTCTGGTGACATACGGACCAGGGGCGCCGGGTCCGGTGACGTCCGTTCCAGGGTCATCCGTTCCGGTGTCAGCCGTTCCGGTGACGTCCGTTCCGGTGTCAGCCGTTCCGGTGACGGCTCAGCCCGTTACGGCTGATCCCGTTACGGCGGCATGGCACGCCATCGTCACCGCTCGTCTCCTGCTGGCACAGGGCCACACACACTTCGCCGTCGAGGCGATGGACCACGCCGTCGCCTCCGCCGTGGTCTCCCCCTGGGCGGCGGGCCACGAAGCGCTGATCGCCTCCGCCGCCCAACTGGCCGACGGACGGCCGGAGAGGGCCGCCGAGCTGCTACGGAACGTGTCCGGCGACCAGCCGGCGTGTGCCGTGGAAGCCGCGCGGATACAGCTCGCCGCGGGTCGGCCAGGGGCGGCGATCGAACTGCTCGACAGCATCCGCTCCGGCGGTGGGACCGGCCCCGCCGTGGGTGTCCGGGCGGCACTGGTGCGGGCCCGGATCGCGGCGGGGGCGGGGGACGCCGCCACCGCCCGCAGACTCGTCGAACAGGCGCTCCTCGACGCCCGGCGGGAACGGTTGCGGCGTCCGTTCCTCGATGCCCGGGCGTGGATACGGCCACTTCTGGCCATGGCACCCCTCCACGAACTGGCCACCGGCTGGCTCACCACCGACCCCTCACGAGGCGAAGAGCCGACCGCGCGACGCGGAGAACTCACCGCGCGACGCGCGGAGCCGACCGCGACGGCCGAAGCGCGGCCCCCGCCACTGGCCGCCGTCGAGCTGAGCGGGCGCGAGCGCGACGTGCTGGAGCGGCTGGCCCGGATGATGTCGACGGAGGAGATCGCCGCCGATCTGTACGTATCGGTGAACACGGTGAAGACCCACCTCAAGAGCGTCTACCGGAAGCTGGCGGTGAACCGTCGCAACGACGCGGTACGCCGCGCGCGCGACCTCCGGCTGCTGTGATGCCCGCGGGCTTGGTGGCCCGAGCCCCGCCAGGCCCCGAGCCCCGCCAGGCCCCGAGCCACGCGAGGCCCGCGTGCCCCGCCCCGTACGCCTCCGCCCCCCCCAAGCCACACGAGCCCCGCCCGTACCCCGCCAGGCCCCCTACCCCGCCGCCCTCCCCCGTCACGGGTGAGGCGCCGGCCGGATGCTTCCGGTGCGATGGGAGTGGCGGCCGGGCGACACACCGGCCGCTGCCCGGTCGGCTCCTCCGGCGTCCCGGGCCGACCCGGCGAGGTGGACACCGTGAAGCACTGGCGGGCGCTGATCGTTCTCGGTACGGCCCAGTTCCTGATGGTGCTCGACACCTCCGTCATGAACGTGTCCATCAGCCGGCTGGTCGAGGACTTCGACACGGAGGTCACCGCCATCCAGGCCGTGATCACGCTGTACGCGCTGGTCATGGCCGCGTTCATGCTCATCGGCGGCAGGCTCGGGGACATCCTGGGACGTCGCCGTATGTTCCTCATCGGGCTGGTCGTCTAC
Organism: Streptomyces sp. NPDC055078; assembly: GCF_053607985.1. Classification (NCBI taxonomy): domain Bacteria; kingdom Bacillati; phylum Actinomycetota; class Actinomycetes; order Kitasatosporales; family Streptomycetaceae; genus Streptomyces; species Streptomyces sp. NPDC055078. The sequence goes on along the minus strand of NZ_JBSGUP010000250.1, from coordinate 3,082 downwards.
GCCACCGGGTCCGCGCTGACCGCGGTGGCCCCCACCCTGTGGGTCCTCGCGCTGGGCTGGTCCGTGATCGAGGGGCTGGGCGCCGCCATGGTGCTGCCCGCGATGGCCGCCCTCGTCGCGGAGGCGTACCGGGGGCGGGACCGGGCCGTCGCGTACGGCGTCATCGGCGGGCTCGCCGGTGCCGGGATCGCGGTCGGCCCGCTGCTGGGCGGCTGGGTGACGACGTATCTCACCTGGCGGCTCGTCTTCGCGGGCGAGGTCGTGGTCGTCGCTGCCGTCCTGCTGTGCCGCCGGGTGATCGCCGCGTCCCCCCGGACCGGTCCGCGCCCCCGGCTGGACGGGGTCGGGGCCGTGCTCTCGGCGGCCGGACTGGGACTGGGCGTGCTGGGGGTGCTGCAGAGCGGCACCTGGGGATGGGTGCAGCCCCGTAACCCTCCCTTCACCGTCCTGGGCTTCGCCCCGACGCTGTTCGTCCTGGGCGCCGGAGTGGCCCTCCTGGCCGTCTTCCGGTGGTGGGAGCGGCGGCGGGAGGACCGGGGCGAGGTGCCGCTCGTGGATGTGTCCCTGCTGGGCAGGCCCGTGCTGCGCGCCGGTCTGCTGACGCTGCTGAGCCAGAACCTGATTCTGTTGGGGCTGTTCTTCACCATCCCGCTGTACTTGCAGGTGGTGCAGGGGTTCGACGCCTTCGAGACGGGGCTGCGGCTGCTTCCGGTGTCCGTCACCATGCTCGCGACCTCCCTGTCCGCGTCCCCGCTGGGGCGGGTGATGGGGCCGCGCCGGGTGGTCCGGCTGGCCCTGGTGACCCTGGCGGCGTCCATCGGGTGGCTGCTGGCCACGATCGACCCGGTCATCGACGACGCGCAGTTCGCCGGAGCCATGGCGCTGCTGGGCGTGGGCATCGGCCTGCTCGCCTCGCAACTGGGCAATGTCGTCCAGTCCAGCGTCGGCGACGAGGAACGCGGCGAGGTCGGCGGGCTTCAGTTCACGGCACAGAACCTGGGTTCCGCGCTGGGCACCGCGCTCATCGGTTCGATCCTCATCGGCGCGCTGGCCAACGCCTTCACCAACCAGGTGGCGGACGACCCGCGGCTGGCCGAGGAGACCCGCGGGCAGGTCGGGGTCGCCCTCGAAGCCGGGATCTCCTTCGTCTCCACGGATCAGGTGCGCTCGGCGGCCGAGGCTGCCGGGCTGCCGCCGTCCGAGGTCGAAGCCGTCACGGACTCGTACGCCTCCGCGCAACTCGACGGCCTTAAGGCGGCGATCCTCGCCACCGGCGGTATCGCTCTCGCCAGTTTCCTGGTCACGCCACATCTGCCGGGTGCCCGCGGGAGCCGTCCACGGCAGCCGGAACCCAATGCTCCGGGCGGGGCGACGGGACCGACCGGGCCGAGCGTGCCGACCGGATCGACCGGATCGAGAGGGCCGACCGGGTCCAGCGGATCAACCGGGTCCAGCGGATCGAGCGGCCCCACCCAACCCACCGGCCCCACTCGCTGAGCCCGAAGGGAGACGCCCGTGCCCAGGACAGGCCCCACCCCGGCCCGGCGAGCGCGCCGTACCGAGCGCCGGGCCCACGCGCACTACACGGGCGGCGTCTACGGGTCCATGCTCGCCGCCTCCGTGGTGATCGGCGCCGGGCAACTGGGCTCGTTCCCGCGCACGGAGCTGGTACTGCTCTTGCTGCTCACCGGCACGGTGTTCTGGATCGCACACGTACACGCCCAGCTCTTCGGAGCGCGCCTGGCGCAACAGCCGCTGGACCGCCGGGTCGTCCTGCACGTATGCCGGGACGAGTGGCCGATCGTCACGGCCTCCTTCCCACCCGCCGCCGCGGTGGCCTTCAGCGCCCTGCTCGGCATGGACGTACTGGGCACACTCTGGCTGGCGCTCTCCGTCGCCGTGGCCGGGCAGGTGGGCTGGTCCATCGCCGCCGCCCGCCGCGCCGGTGCCCCCGGGCGGCTGGTGGCCGTCACCGCCTCGGTCAACCTGCTGCTCGGCCTGGTGATCATCGCCTTCGAGATCGCCCTGAAGCACTGACCCGTCTCGTCCGGGTGCCGGGTGCCGAGTGCCAGGCGGCGGGTGCCAGGCGGCGGGCGGCGGGTCACCTGTACCGGGTGAGGCCCCGGAGACCCCGCCGGGCGGAGGATCGCGGTAAGGGCGCGTCCGCTTCAGGCCGGCCAGCCATCTGCCCCAGGTCGCCTGCGGGAGAACTGCTTATGCGCTACGAGATCCGCGTCGAGGGACATATGTCGGAAACGCTGACCAAGGCGTTCCCGGAGCTGGGGCATGTCGTGATGTCCGGCCAGACGGTCCTGTTCGGCCCCGTCGTGGACGAGGCGCATCTGTACGGACTGCTGGCCCGCTTCCAGTCGCTGGGGCTACGGGTCGTGGAGATGCGGCAGCTACCGGAGTGAGCGGTGCCGGGCGGGGGCTTGCCCGGACGGGCAGCTTGCCCTGAGGGCTCACACACTCACCCGCCTCGGGTGAGGACGTCAGGCCCCTGCCGTGCGCACGCTGAAGACGGCACACAACCGCTTCCGGGCGAGCGCCCCGGACGGAGCACGACGGAGCACAACGGAGGACGGCATGAGCGCGCAAACCAATCTGGCGTACGACTTTCCGCTGCTGAGCACCTTCTGGGCCATGCTCTGGTTCTTCCTGTGGATCCTGTGGATCATCCTGGTCTTCCGGATCGTGATCGACATCTTCCGCGACGACGACCTGAATGGCTGGGCGAAGGCGGGCTGGCTGGTGTTCGTCGTCCTCCTGCCCTTCCTGGGCGTCTTCGTCTACGTGATAGCCCGCGGCAGGAACATGGGCCGCCGGGAAGTGGCCCAGGCGCGGTCGCAGCAGGAAGCCTTCAACACGTACATCAAGGAGACGGCGGGCAGCACCGGCCGGCCCAGCAGCGTCGACGAACTCGCCCGGCTGTCCGAGATCCGCGCCCGTGGCGACATCACGGACGACGAGTACAGCAGGGCCAAGGAACTGGTCCTGACCGGCCACGGTCCGGCCGAGCGCCCGGGACCGGTCTCCACCTCGAAGTCCGAACCCTGACCGGGGGTGCCGGACGGCACAACCG
>NZ_JBSGUP010000249.1:0-11029 GCF_053607985.1 Streptomyces sp. NPDC055078 | reverse complement strand
GGGTGGGGCTGGGGGGGGCGGGCGGGGGGGCCCCCCCGCGGGCGGGGGGGCGGGGCCGGGCCCCGGCCCCCACGGCCGGGACCGGGCGCCAGGACAGGCGGCAGCGGCCTAGCGGGCGGCGGGGACCCAGCCGAGGCCCCGTTCGATGGTGGCGGCGCATCGCAGCAGATCGGCATCGGCGTGGGGATGTCCGACGAGCATCATGCCGATGGGCAGACCGTCCGCCTCGGCCAGTGGCAGCGAGAGCGCCGGGTGCCCGGTGAGGTTCGTCTGCGCCGTGTTCGCCAGTACGTCCCAGCCGCGCAGGACCCGTTCCGCCTCCGGCATCCCGGCCGCCACCGGGTGCGGGAGGCCGGGCGTCGTCGGCATCAGCAGGAAGTCCACGCCGGACAGGGCCCGCCGGTACCCGTCGACCAGGACGGAGCGCAGGTTCTGCGCGGTCGCGTACCGCGCGCCTCGGTGGTGCTCCCGCAGATACGCCCCGGCGACGAGTACCGCTTTCGCGGCGACGCCGAGGTGCTCCGCCTCCTTCTCCCAGTTGTCGCTGATCGCGCGGGCGAGTTCGGGCCAGTAGCGGCCGGACCACTGGTAGCCGTTGCCGCCCGAGTCCAGCAGGGCGGACCAGCCCTCCACGGTCGTGCCGAAGCACAGCGGCCCGGCGCTCGCGTGCTCGGGGAGGTCCACGTCCCGTACGGTCGCGCCGAGGCCGCGCAGTTCGGCGGCGGTGGTGCGGGTGGCCCGGGCGACCACGGGGTCCACCCCGGAGCCGTCCGCGAGCGCCTCCCGTACGAGACCGATCCGTACGCCGGTCAGATCCGCGGGGGCCTCGGCCACGGCGGCGGGGTAGTCCGGAACCGCCGATGTCCTCGCGCCCGCGGATTCGGGGCCCGCAGTGTCGTCGCCCGCGGAGTCGCTGTCGTCGGGGCCCGCGATCACCTGGAGGACGGCCGCCAGGTCGGCCACGGTACGGGCCAGCGGGCCGAGGTGGTCGACGGTCCGGTCGATGCCGACCGTTCCGGTACAGGGCACCAGCCCATGGGTGGGTTTGAGGCCGAGCACACCGCACCATGACGCCGGGACGCGGACCGAGCCGCCCTGGTCGGCGCCGATGGCGATGTCGACCGTGTCGTATTGCAGGGCCGCCGCGCAGCCCGAGGAGGAGCCGCCGGCCGAGCGCGCGGGGTCGTAGGGGTTGCGCACGGTGGTACCGGGGCGGCTGTCGCCACCCGCGCTCAGCCCGAACTCGTCCATGGCGGTCGTGGCCACGATCCGCGCGCCCGCGTCCAGCAGCCTCCCCGCGACCACACTGTCGCGTTCCGGTACGAAGCCGTTCAGCAGCGCGGAACCGGCGCTCATCGGCACCCCGGCGACCGCGATCGAGTCCTTGACCACGATCCGCTTGCCGTGCAGCGGGCCGTGCCCGGCGGAGTGGACATCGGTCCAGTGGGTGATGGCGTTGAGCGGATCGTCGTCCCCGGTGGGCGGGGCGAGGATCTCGCGTACGCCGCCGGGGCGCGGTGGAGCGGGCGGGGCGGGCAGGTCCCCGACGACGTCCAGGATTCTGCCCGCGAGGCGGACCACGTCCGCGGTCTCCCGGCCGGTGAGCGGCAGACCGAGCCGTTCCGCCTGCCGCGCCACCTCGGGGGGTGTGATCGAATTCGCCCGGCTCATCGGGTTCGGCGGGTTCGCCTGGTTCAGCGGGGTCAGTGGGGTCAGTGGGGTCGTCCGGTTCGTCGGTGGCTTCGTCATCCGAGTGCCCGTCCCGCCGCCACCGCCGCCGGGTCGCCGCCCCGGAAGGGCTGACGCGCCCAGCCTCGGTCCAGCGCCGACATCTGCTGCATATCGATCCGGATGCCGGTGAAGTGCCAGTCGCCGCCGATCTTGCGGAAGTCGTCCTCGTACCAGCCGGTCATGATCACGGCCTCAGGGCCCGAGTCGCCGTCGGTCATGGTCGCGAACTCCAGGAGGTCCCATCTGCCGTGCGCGGTGAGGCCGTCGTCGGCGATGTCGATGACCGGATTGACCATGAAGTGGGCCGCCCACGGCATCATCCCGGCGACGCCGGAGAACCACGCGTGGATCGCGCCGTGGCCGCGGTGCTCGCCGAAGACGTTGCTGCGCCAGACCACATCGCCCTCCGGGGCGTACAGGGCCATCAGGGCGTCGGGGTCGGCTCCGAGGTCGCAGGTCCTGGCGTAGACGCTCTTCAGTCGCTCGATGTCCTTGATGTCTTCCAGCCGCTGCACACGGGCCAGCAGTTCCTTGGTCATGAGGTGATCCTCTCTCCCGCCGGGGCGGCGGTCGTCTCGGGTGGGGCTTCGGTCTTGCACAGGGACTTGCAGGCGCGTTCGGACGCACAGCACACGGAGCACACGGCACCCCGGTGGAACGGGCAGGTGACGATGTCGGCCGCCGCGTGCTCCTCGGCGCAGACGACGCACGCGACCTGGCCGGGTGCGGGGTGGTCGGTGGCCGTGGACGCGGCCGTGTAGTGCCGTCCCCCGGTGGCCAGCGCGATGACGGGCGCCAGGACGAAGGCGATGGCGGCGGAGATGAAGGGCGCGAGGGTCTTGCCGAACGGCCCCGCGATCCCGAAGGCCAGGGGCACCGTCAGGACCAGGGCGCCGGTGATCGCGCCGATGCCGACCGGGTTGACATGGGGCAGCCTGGCCCGCCGGTACTCGTACCCCTGCGGGGAGATACGCAGGAGTCCCTTGTTGATCACGATGTCGGAGACGACCGCGGCGATCCACGCGGTCATGAACACGGCGCCGAAGGTGAGGACCGCGTTGAGCCTGCTGTAGAGGTCGCCGAACATGAGCACGGTGCCGAGGCCGACGGTGAGGACGACGAACCAGTGCCGTCCGGGCGTCACCCTGAAGACGCGGTTGAACAGTCCGGCGAACTGGAGCGAGGCGGAGTAGGCGTTGCTCAGATTGATCCGGAGCTGGGTGGTGATGACGAACACCACACCCCACACGCCGAACACGGCGGGCAGATACCGTCCGGGGTCGGATTCCCCGAACCGCAGCGACAGCCATGCCCCGAGCAGTGTCGGCCCCAGGAAGGTGGCGGCGGCGAACACCGGGCCGACGATGAACGCGCCGATCCGTCTGCGTTTCGCCGGTATGAAGCGCCCGATGTCGGCGGCTACGGGGATGGTGCCCGCGACACCGAGGGCGGCGGCCATCACCTGGAGGATCGCGGGCCCGGCGTCGGGGCTGCTGAGCGCGGCCGGTTCGTAGGACCAGAAGTCCACGGATACGGAGGTGTCCGCCGCGTTCCAGATCGTCAGGGCGAGGAAGACGAGGAACACCGGAAGGGTGATCCACATGAGGATGTTCATCAGCCGCATGCCGTACCAGGCCAGCGGAATGAAGATCCCGCCGGTGGCCAGATAGACCACCCAGGACGGAATGTGCGGCCACTGGGCCATGACCGCGTTGGCCATGATCGCGCCTTCGAACGCGAAGAAGATCAGGGTGTTGAGGGTGTAGATGAGCGAGGTGCCGGTGGAGCCGAGGAATCCGAATCCGGCGCCCCTGGTCAGCAGGTCGGACGCGAGGCCGCTGCGGGACGCGGCGCTGGTCCACAGATAGGCCAGCACGCCGACGACCAGGGTCGCCGTGCCCATGCCGATCAGAAGGTTCCTGGTGCCGTAGGCGTGCACCAGGGTGCCGCCCCAGGAGAAGAAGAACATCGCCGTGGTGATGCCGAACATCACCCCGAAGAGGGAGAAGACGCTCCACTGCTGGTAGCCGGCGGGGACGGGACGCAGTGCGTAGTCCTCCCGGTTTTCCGACCAGTCACTGTCACTGTCGGTCGTCGCTTGCATGGGGACCTCCGTAGCGGGATTCACCAGGCGGGGGTGCCGAAGGTGGGGAAGGTGTCGACCCGGTCGAGGTAGGTGCCGAAGCCGACGTCCAGGCGGACGCGCCCGAAGCGGGCTTCGACGACCTCGTCGCAGGCAACGAGGTGGAGCGGATCGGCGGCCGAGGGTACGAGGGAGACCTCGCCAGGTCCCGTCCAGCCGTCGTGGGCGCCCGTGGTGCGGAACGGCACCCGGACGATGCGGTTCACATCCCAGCCGCGCCCTTCGGCGCTGGGGATGAGCTTGAGCGTGAAGTGGCGGGCGAACCACGCGGGGATGGGGTCGACGGGCGGGGCATCCGGCGCGGCGGGCGGCGCGTGGCCCGTGACCGTCACCACCTCGATGCCGCCCGCGGTGACGATCCTCCCGGTCACCCGGTCGGCGCCCTCCTCCAGCGTCACCGAGCGCGCCTGCTTCTTCGGCAGCCCGAAGACCTCCCGGCCGAGCGTGCCGTGGTTGAGACCCTCGATGAAGAAGGTGAGGGGGTACGCCCCGATCTCGTCCCCACGGCGGCAGCGCACGGACACCCCGGCCTGCATATACGGCGGGCGCTGCTCCACGCTGCCGTCCGGCAGGGTGAAGGCCGCCCCCATGAACTCGGCGACCCAGATCGCGACGCGCGGATCCTCGGTCGGCCGCAGGGGCGCGGGCAGCAGTTCGGCGATCGTCCGGGGCCGGGTGCGGTACTCCACCGTGAGCCAGCGCAGGCTCACCGACTCGCTGCCGACCCCGTACAGCGGCGCGAACGCCGGCATGGCCACCGGCGGCCGGTCCTTGGCCGCACCCCGGGCCGTGTCCTGCTGCCCGGCGCCCGGCGCCGCGTTCTGCCCGGTGTGCCGATCGGCGTTCTGCCCGGCGCTGTGTTCCGCGCTGTGTTCCGCGCTGCGGTCGGCGTTCCGGTCCGGCGGTCCGGCGGTCCGATCGGCGCTTCGTTCGGCGTTCCGAACCGCGTTCCGATCCGCGTTCTGTTCGGCGGACATCTCCTGGCCTCCCGTTCAGCCGGCCGGTGCCGGGACACGTACGGCCGCGGCGATCGCGGAGGTGATCGCCCCGACGGACGGAATGACGGCCTCCGCGAGGACAGGCGCCGCCGGGATGCGGACGGGCGGGGTGCCCACGCGGACGGGCGGACAGCGCAGGGCCACCCCGGACTCGGCGACGGCGGCGACGATCTCGCCGCCCACTCCCCCGGTCGTGTGGGCCTCGTGGACGACGGCCAGGCGCCCGGTGCGCTCGACACTGGCCAGCACCGCGTCCAGGTCGAGCGGCCGGATCCAGCGGGCGTCGATCACTTCGGCCTCGATGCCCCGCCCGGCGAGCGCGTCGGCGGCCTCCAGCACCCGGTGCTGCATCGAGCCCCAGGTCAGCACCGTCACATCGGAGCCGGGCCGGCGGACGGCGCTCCCGCCGATGGGAGCCACCTCCCCGCCCAGCCGTACGTCCCGCTTGCCCGCGTGGTACAGCGTGCGGTTCTCGATCACGATCACCGGGTCGTCGCACCAGATGGCGGAGAGCAGCAGGTCGTACGCGTCCTGATGCGTCGTCGGCATGCAGACGCGCAGCCCCGGCACATGCGCGAAGAACGCCTCCAGGCTCTGCGAGTGCTGGGCGCAGGCACCCGGTGCGCTGCCCTGCTGGGTACGGACGGTGATGGGCGCGCTCAGCCTGCCGCGCGAGATGTAGCGGACGTTCGCCGCCTGGTTGACCAGCTGGTCGAGCGCGACCAGCGAGAAGTCCGCCCACATGATCTCGGCGACCGGCCGCCGGCCGAACATGGCCGCGCCGACGGCTCCGCCGAGGATCGCGGATTCGGAGATGGGGGTGTCGAAGACCCGCTCGCCGAACTGTTTACGCAGCCCCTTGGTCACCCCGAAGACGCCTCCCGGCGCGGCCACGTCCTCACCGAACAGGAGGGTCTCCGGCCGCTCGTGCAGGGCACGCGACAGGGCGGCGTTGACGGCTTCGGCGTAGGACAGGCGCTTGGTCCGCCCTTGCCGGTCGGTCGGCTGGGACAGGCCGGTCGGCCGGGGCAGGTCGGTCGGCCGGGGCAGGTCGGTCGGCTCGGGCAGGTCGGCCCGCTCGGGCATATCGGTTTGTTCAGGCATGGAGGTGCTCCAGTACGGTCGCGGGATCGGCGGGCTCATCGGCGAGCGCGCGGCGGGAGGCTTCGGTGATCTCCGTACGCACCCGGTCGGCGGTGTCGGCCAGCTCCCCCTCGGTGACGCCCGACTCCCGCAGTACGGCGACGAGGCGGCCGATCGGTTCGGCGGCGATGGCCTGGTCCAGCTCCCCGGCCGGGCGGTAGTGCTGCGCGTCCCCGATGTAGTGGCCGACGATCCGCTGTGTCATGGCCTCCAGCAGGACCGGGCCCTCGCCGGCGCGCGCCCGGCGCACGGCCTCGCCGACGGCCTGCCGTACGGCGTGGGGGTCGTTGCCGTCGATGCGCGCCCCGGGCATTCCGTAGCCGGAGGCACGCTTGAACAGCTTCTCCACCCGGACCATGGCGGCGATCGGGGTCAGTTCGGAGTAGTGGTTGTTCTCCACCAGGAAGATCACCGGGAGGCCGCGCACGGCGGCGAAGTTCATGGCCTCGTGCACGGCGCCCTGGTTCAGCGCACCGTCGCCGAACGCGGCGAGCGCCACCCGCCCGGAGCCGTCGAAGGTGGCCGCGAGCGCGGCCCCTGCGGCGATCGGCGCACCCGCGCCCACGATGGAGTTCTCGCCGTACATGCCGTGGTCGGGGGCGGTCAGATAGGCGGAGCCGCCACGTCCGCCGTTGATGCCGCTCTCCCGGCCGAGGAGTTCGGCGAAGAGCGGATACGGCGGTGCGCCGCAGGCGAGCGTCCAGCCGTGACCCCGGTAGGTGGGGAACACCGCGTCACGGCTCAGGTCGAGCGCGGCACAGGCTCCGGCGTAGATCGCTTCCTGGCCGTTGCACAGATGCACGGAGCCGACCACATCACCGGCCGCCCGCAGCCGGGCGACCTCCTCCTCGAAGTACCGGATGCGCAGCATCGGCTCCAGAAAGCCGAGCAGTGTGGCTGTTTCGGGCATGGGGGTATCCACGGTCCTTTCCTCGTACGGGTTCCGCTGTCGCCGCGGGGGCGCGCGACAGGTTCGGCGACCACAGCCGGTGCGGGCTGGTGGCAGGGGTGGTAGCAGAGGGGCTCAGCCGGTACGGGCCGGGGGCAGAGGGGCTCAGCCGGTACGGCCCGGGGGGCAGAGGGGCTCAGCCGGTGGAGGCGGGTGGCACGGGGGCTCGGCCGGTGACCGGATCCGCCGGCTGGGCGGAGGGCACGGTCAGCCGGCCGGTGCGCAGCAGACCCGTCGCCATGGACGCGGCGGCGCGCACCTCGGTGGTGAGCCAGGACTGCCGGTCGGGGAAGCGGCTCACGGGGACGGAGACGGTGAACGCGCCGGCCGGGGAGCCGGCGCTGTTGAAGAACGGCGCGGAGACGCAGCAGACGCCGTCGCTGAACTCCTCCAGGTCCAGGGCGTATCCCTGTCGGCGGACCCGTGCGAGTTCGGTGATGAGCAGGTCGTGGTCGGTGATGGTCCGGGAGGTGACCGGTTCCAGTACGACGCCGTCGAAGAGGGCGGTCACCTGATCCTCGGGCAGGAAGGCGAGCACGGCCTTGCACGAGGCACGGGCGTGGAGCTGTCCCGTATAGCCGACGTCGAGGTTTCCGACGCTGAGGTGGTGCAGGCCGGACAGATAGTGCTGGAGGATCAGCGTGCCGTGGTACCAGCCGGAGACGTAGGACGTCTCGTGTGTTCTGTTGTGCAGTCTGGTGAGGACCACGGCCAGTTCGGGGGACGGTCCGGACCGGCGCTGGAGATGGCGGCCGAGCGAGGCGGCGCGGGGGCCGACGTCGTAGTGGCCGCCGGGCAGGCGTACCAGGTACTCCCCGGCGAGCAGGGTGCGCAGCAGGTGGTAGCAAGTGCCGATCTTGATGCCGAGCTGTCGGCTGAGCACCTTGGCGGTGGCCGTGCCGTCGGCGGCGGCGACCGCTTCCAGGACGTGCAGGCCGCGCTCCAGCGTGTGCAGTACGGTGCGGCGGTCCGCGCCCGGCCCATCTCCGACCGATTCACCCTTTTTGTTCCGTTCACCCTGTTCGCGGGGCGCGCGGCCGGTCATGACGGAGCCCGGTCCCAGTCGGCCGGGCGAAGCCGGGTGAGGGCGAGGGCGAGCACTCCGGCGGCGTCGACCACGGCGCTCTCCTCGATGAACTCGTCCGGGCCGTGCGCCCTGGTGACCTCGCCAGGACCGAACACCGCGGTCGGCACACCGGCCGCCCCGAAGAACGCGGCATCGGAACCGGCCGTGAATCCCGTCAGCCGCTCCGCGCCGGTCCGCACCCGCTGCGCGGCGGTGAGCGCGGCGATCAGACCGTGGTCCCCCGGCGTCTCCCAGCCGGGCAGGCCGTCGTGGTCCCACCGCACGACGGGGGGATGGTCCCGCAGCCACTCGTCCCGCGTGGCCACGTCGGCGACGACGCGCAGGAACGCACGGCGGACCTCGTCGAGGGGCTCGCCGGGGGCGACGCCGATACGGCCGGACATCGACGCGCGGTCGGGGACGGCCGCGCGCCAGTGGCCGGCGCTCGCGGTGCCGACGGCGAACGGGATCGCGGTCGGCACATCCGCGAACAGGGGGTGCCGGTAGGCGTCGCCGCGCCGGTCCGCCAGGGCGGCCAGGGCCTCGCGCAGCCGGATCAGCCGGTCGAAGGCGTCCACGCCGCGCCACGGCGCGGAGGTGTGCGCCGACAGCCCGGTGACCTCGACGGTGAAGAACAGCAGGCCCGTGCTGACCGGTACCACCGCGCCGCCCGTGGGTTCGAGGACGATCGCCGCGACCGGCTCCGGGACCTCGCGGGCGGCGGCGCGGGTTCCCACGCCCGTCGTCTCCTCGGCGACCACCAGTTGCACGGCCACGTCGAAGCCGAGGTCCACGCCGAGGTCCTCCAGCGCCGCGAGGGCGAAGAGCCCGGCCGTGATGCCGCCCTTCATGTCCACGGATCCGCGCCCGTGGATCCGGCCACCGGCCCGTACTCCCGCGTACGGCGGATGGGTCCAGGTGCCGTCGTCCAGGGCGGGCACGACGTCGACATGGCCGTTGAGCACCACGCACGCCCTCCCCCGGCGCTCCGGGTACCAGGCGATGATGTTCTCGCGGTGCCCGGCCCGTGGCTCGTCGTCGGCCAGGCCGGTCGGGGCGATCGGCTGCCGGGTCACCGGCCACCCACGGGCGGCGAACCAGTCCGCGTACAGACCGGTCACCCGGTCCTCCCACCCGCTCTCGCTGGCCCGGCGGACCCCGGCGCACAGCAACTGCGCCATGTCCTCCGCCAGGGCCGTCACCCGGGCCAGCACCTCGGCGTCGCTCGGTCGCCGTGCCATCTGCCCACCTCCTCGTCCGTATGCCGTCGCGGTGCCGCACACTCTGCGCCGCCGCTCACCGGAACCGCACGGGACATGAACCACAATTTCGACTATCTGAAATGAATGTGCAAGGAGGTGGGTGAATCGCCCACCCGCTGTCTAGCGTGAGGCCACCTCGGCACCGGGCCGGGGACCGCGGGGCTGAGCACCCCAAGGCCGTGAGCTGCGAAACCGCGCGCCGCGAGACCGTGAAGTGCGAAGCCGTGAAGTGCGAAGCCGTGAAGTGCGAAGCCGTGAAGTGCAAGACCGTGAGCTGGGAGGCCATGAAGTGGGAGGACCCGTGGGACACGCGGATCTGCTGGCACGGCACCGCCGTGTCATGCCGTCCTGGATGCATCTGTACTACGACGAGCCGATCGAACTGGTCCAGGGCTCGGGCCGCCGGATCACCGACGGCGAGGGCCGGGAGTACCTCGACTTCTTCGGCGGTCTCCTCGCCACCATGGTCGGCCACGACATACCCGAGATCACCGAGGCGATCCAGGCCCAGAGCAAGCGGCTGCTGCACTCCTCGACCCTGTATCTGATCCGTTCGCAGATCGAACTGGCCGAGCGGATAGCGGGACTGTCCGGCATCCCGGACGCGAAGGTCTTCTTCGTGAACTCCGGTACGGAGGCCGTCGAGACGGCGATGCTCCTCGCGACCCAGCGCCGCAGGTCCAACCAGGTGCTCGCCCTGCGCGGCAGCTACCACGGGCGGTCCTTCGGCACGGTGGCCGCTACCGGCATCCGCGGCTGGTCGGCGACCTCGCTCAGCCCCGTCCATGTCACCTACGTCCACAGCGGCTACCGCTACCGCAGCCCCTTCGGACACCTCCCCGACGCGGAGTTCACCGCCGCGTGCACCGAGGAGCTGCGCACGATCATCGAGACGTCCACCTCCGGCGACGTCGCCTGTCTCCTCGCCGAGCCCGTGCAGGGCGCGGGCGGGTTCGCGACCCCGCCGCCCGGGTTCTTCGCCGCCATGAAGGAGGTGCTCGACGAGTACGGCATCCTGCTGGTCTCCGACGAGGTCCAGACCGGCTGGGGCCGTACCGGCTCGTCCTTCTTCGGCATGGGAGCCCATGAGGTGACCCCGGACGCGATCACCTTCGCCAAGGGGCTGGGCAATGGGCTCGCCGTCGGCGGCGTCGTCGCGAGCCCCGGGCTGATGGACAGCCTCACCGCCAACTCCATCTCCACCGCGGGCGGCAACCCGGTAGCCATGACGGCCGGGCTCGCCACTCTCGACTATCTGCTCTCCCACGGCCTCCAGGCCAACGCCGACCGCGTCGGCAAGCGGCTGCTGACCGGACTGCGCGCCATCGCCGAGGACTGCCCGCTGGTCGGCGACGTACGCGGTACGGGCCTGATGATCGGGGTGGAACTCGTCCTGCCCGGTACGAGAACGCCCGACCCGGAGGCGACCACCGCGGTTCTGGAACAGGCCCGCGCGCAGGGGCTGCTGATCGGCCGGGGCGGTCTGCTGGGCAATGTCATCCGCGTCACCCCGCCGATGACCGTCACCGACGACGAGGCGGACGAGGCGCTGGCAGTGCTCCGGGGCGTACTGACGCGGGTGAACGCGTCGGTCACGGACGGCTGAGCGAGCCGCCCCCGGGCCGGAGCGGCTCTCCGGCGCCCGGAAGAGCCGGCGCCAGGAAGAGCTGGGGGCGGGGAGAGCCTGGACCCCGAAGAGCCGGGGCCCGGAAGATCCAGGGGCGGGGAGAGCCGGGG
>NZ_JBSGUP010000248.1:0-11067 GCF_053607985.1 Streptomyces sp. NPDC055078 | reverse complement strand
AGGTGGTCGGTGTCGATTCGGGGGCGGCCGGGGTGCCACCACAGGATCGCGGCGAGCTGCTCCAGGAGGACGGTGCGGCCCCGGGTGCTGAGGGTGCCGGTCCACCCGCCGCCGTCGCGGACGGTGGCGTCCAGGGAGACCCGGCCCGGGAAGTCCGCCAGGTCGAACCGCAGCACGGGCACATCCAGGCGGTCCAGCTCCAGGACGACCCGGTCCGCTGTCAGATCGGCGGTGGTGGTGATCACCAGGACCGGGCGAAGGTGTTCGGCGGGGGCGGCATCGGGTGTCAGCACAGGTCGCCCGCCCAGCCGCTGTCAGGGACCACGTCCATGATCTCTTTCTCCGAGCCGCTGGTCATGCCCCCGCAGGTCCGGGAGGGGTCGGCGAACATCCGGGCGGCCAGAGGGGCGCCGTCGGCGCCGACGGTCACCTGACGGTCCCGGTCGAAGACCGCGCCGCTCAGGGACGGGGCTACGGCAGCCCGGTACGGGGCGGTGAACAAGCGCAGGGCGAACGGGCGTGTGGCTGTGGTGGTCATGGAATCTCCTCAGAACGATGGGTCACGAGTAGGAGGGGAACGGCGGGGCGGGCCGCGGGCCTCGTCCCGGCTAGTCACCGCCACCTGCGTGGGCTTCCTGGAGGCGGGTGAGGGATTCCGCAGGCGAGAGGGCGCCCTTGTGCGCCTGTTCCAGGGGCCGTCCCCGGGCCGGATCGGTCGAGTAGTAGGCCGCGTGCGCGTACTCCTCCACATGCAGTGCGCGGCCGGGACCGAACCACAGCTCGGCCTGCACCCCCTGAGTCAGCACGAAGGCGTGGTCCGGCACGATGCGGACGGTGATCTCTCCTCGCTCGGCGAGCGCGATGACATGGGCCGATTGCTCACGCCACTCGGGGGAGGCCCTGCGTCTCAGCGCCCACCACTGCGAGGCGAACACGGTCACTGTCTTGCCGTGCCCCGGAGGCAGGGGCCGGGTGCTGGCCGCCGCTTTGTCGCTCTGAGACAGCAGGTCCCATTTGTCCCACCATGCCGCCGTAGCTGCGGGGGTGTGGAGGATCGGCGGCCAGCTCTGCGCGGAGTGGATGGTGATGGTGGTGGCGGCTGCCTCGCACGCGGCCAGCCTGGCCTGCCATCCGCGCGCGTCATCCATGGGGCGGCGACCGGGCATAGCCCACCGCCACAGTGCCCGCAGTGCCTGCGCCTCTTCCGGGTCGACGTCGTGGGCGGCGATGAGGCGCTGCACGGCAACGGCCGGGACAGTGCGCCCGGTCTCGATCAGGTTCACGGTCCGACTGGAGCACCGGGCAAGACCGGCGACGTGGTCGAGGGTGAGCCGGCGGGTCTGGCGCAGGTGGCGCAGGTAGGTTCCGGCGACCAAAGCGCCGGGGGGAATGGTCGTCATGAGGCCCTCCGCCCCAGCCTGGAATGGCGGATTCCGGTGCGGAGGATGAGCGCGGCAGTCCTGGGTGTGAGGCTGTAGCGCTGGCAGTACGCCCAGCCGTCGCCGAGGACCGCCCACTGGTCCGCGGTCATTTCCCGCCGGTAGGGGTCGGGGCGGTCGTAGCGCCGCCCGCCGTTGCGCTGCCCGCCGCGGTCAACGGCCGCCAGCACGTACACCACGCCCTCGGGCCGCAGCCAGCCCGCCGCATGGTCGAGGAAGCCGGGGCGGAGGTATTCCACGCTGTACCGGCAGCTGATCAAGTCCACGCTCCCCGGCTCCAGCCGGAGCGATTCCACGTCACAGAGTTCGTACCGGGGCCGGGGCGCGGTCATGATCCTGCGGGCCTGGCCGATCGCCGACCGGGAGTAGTCGTAGCCGGTGACGGTGAACCCCCAGCTCGCCAGCCGGCGCGTCCATGCCCCGTCACCGCATCCGATGTCGACCGCGACCGCGTTCGATCCGGGGCCCACCCGGGCGAGGAACTCGGAGTCCTCCGCAGGGCCCACGATCCGCGGGCGCTTCATCTGGTGCCACAGGTCCCAGAACTCCGGCCGGAGAGCAGAGTGGTCGGCCGCAGGGCAAGGGCATGCGGGCCGGTTTTCGGGCGGGAAGGCGGTGACACTCACAGCAGGGCCTTTCACGTGTGAGAACGGTCGGTGAGAGGGACCGGCCGCCGCCGTGCGCGGCGACGGCGGCCGGGACGCCGCTCCTCCTCCGGTGTGCGGAAGGATCGGCGCCGCTCCCCTTCCCACTGCGGCAGCCGTGCCCGGGGCGGCGGCACGGCTGCCAGGGGAGCCCCCTGGGAAGGTCGTCCCGGGCACAGGACGGGGGGTCGGTGCACCGGGATGACCGGGTCTGAAAGGGCGGGGCTACAGGAGCAGGGCGGCGAGCCAGCCGACGACCCCGAAGACGAATCCGCCGACGAGCACCACGGTGAACAGCCCGAAGCCGCAGTTGTCCAGCGCTCGATGGTGGCCGGCACGGGTCGTCTGGAGCGGGTGGCGGAGCGCGCCCGCCACCGCGCGGAAGAGGCAGGAGCCGGTGACCGTCACGTCTCCGCCTCCCCGTCTCCGCGGTATACGACGCCCAGGGCGCGCACCAGCTCCCGGGGCAGCACGAGCTGATCAGGCAGAGCGTCCGCCGGGCCGGCCGGGCGTTCGGGAAGGCGTCCGGCCGTGCTCCAGTGGCGGTCAAGCGCCCGCTTGGCCATGGCGCGCAGGACGGTCTCCCCGTCCGGGGCCTGGCTCATGCCCACCTCCCCAGCATCACGGCAAGCGCGGCCATCGCGGCGGCCGGATCCCACGAGGCCCAGCCCCACCCCGGACCGGAACAGGCCACCGGGACGGCGGACGCCGGAGCGTCCACGGCGGTCGGGGCGAGGGAGCGGACACGGTTCGGATGCTGGTTCATATTCGGTTCCTCGGACGAGAGGCCCTGGGCCGGGCGGGCAGTCTTCTGGAGCGAAGTGGGCAGGGGCTGCCCGGCTGAGGGCGGTGGACGCGCCCGGCCGCAGGAAGGAAGCGCCGTCTGCGGCCAGGCGCCGATTTCAGGAAGCCGTCCCCAGCACGGGCATGGTCATCGCCGCGTGAGGGGACGGGCCGGAGCGGTGTATGTCGAGGAGGGCTTGGCGGAGCGTCACCGGCCTTACCAGCACGGTCTGTTGCCACGGCCGCAGCCAGTACGAGCCCCCGCCGTCCGGCCCGCGTCGGCCGAGCGGCGGCAGCATGATCGTGTGCGGCGCCCCCACGCACACGGCGTACGGGTGCGGCTCCCACCAGGAACTCGTCCCGGGCGGCACCAGCCAGTACAGCCACGGATGATTCGGGGTGGCGCACCTGGCCACACCCGGCGACAACCAGGAGGCGTCGTCCTCGAAGGCGATGCGGCCGTCCAGCCAGGCAGGCCAGGGCCCGGGTCCGGTGCGGCAGACCGGACAGGCTACCGAGGCCCCAGAGACCACCGCCCCGCTTCAGGAGCACCAGACGTCGGTCCAGCGAGCCGGTGACGTGCACGGAACCCGAGTGGCCGTCGGCGAGGGCGGCCTGTAGTGCCCCGGGAGTGATCGACAGGCTGTGCAGGTCTCGTCCGGCCACACGATGGTGGTTGTCCGGTGATCCGGCCAGCCGCAAGACCGCCCGCAGCTTCGTACCGAGGTCTAAGGACACGGCGAAGCCAGCTCCTTTCGACGGGGAGAGAGTGGGGATGGGACCGGCGGGCGAACGGCGGGTGGAGGCGCCGCACCGCCCGCCGGGGATCGGCTGTCCAGAAGACCGAGGGTGCGGCTACAAGGAGTGGCGAGGCCCGCAGCGACAGGTGTGCGGCCCGTCAGCCGACGGTGGCAGATCCGGACGGGAGTGGGCCACAGCCCGAGTGGGAATCGTTTCGATGGCGTGGGGGATGAGGATCACGACCGGGGGCAGCAGGCCGAGGAGGGCCAGGCAGGCCAAGGGCCGCGCGACTCCCGGTTCACTGGCGGCGGGCCGGCCGCTCACGGCTTCTCCGCTTCCCGGGCAGACAGCGGGGCCCAGGAGAACAGGAGGCGGACACCCTGCTCTTGGTGCCAGGCGATCTCGCGCTGCCGGAGGTCGGCGGCCTGGCTGATCGTGCTGGGCCAGCGGACGATCACCACGCGGATGCCGCTGCTCGCGGCCAGCGCGCGGACCCGCAGCCATCCGGGGCGCTTCACGGGGTCCGGCTCGCCGTAGCGGTCGGTGATCTCGGCCAGAATGTGCAGGTTGTGGCGCTCGGCGAAGGCTTGGCCTTCTTCGATCGCTCGTTCCTCGGCGAGTCCGGGGGCGTCCGGGCTGCGTGCCGCACAGATGTAGAGGGCGGCCGGGGTGGGTTTTTCGACCGCGGGGGTTGGGGTGCCATCGGGTGGCGGCGCTGCCTCGGCGGGGGGCATCAACCGGGATGCGGGGGCGGTCCAGCCGTTCCCGCCGCCCTCCGGGCTGAGCTGGTAAGTGGTGGTTCCCGTGTCCTCCGGCAGGGCGATCACGACACCGGTTCGGTTCCTGCCGGTGTCGTGCACGAGGTCTCCGCGCTGGGGTTTCCAGCCGTGACCGGAGTCGGCGTCCGCCAATTGGTGGCGACGTCGGGATTCCTGGGGGGTACGTCGTCCTTCCGTCATGCCACGGACGGTAAGGACGCCGTCACCACTGAATATGAATCAGGAGAATAGACCCTGGTCATCCAGGTGAAAACGACTCGACATCCCCCGCAACTGCTCGCGTGTCGACGCGCGTTCGGCGTAGACGATCTTTCGGAGAGTCGCCCTGGCGATGGGGTGGTTCCGTACCAACTGTGGTGCCAGCTTCTCGGCCTGGCGGAGCTGTCCCAGAGCCTTGTGGCGGTCGCCGTCCCAGAGCCAGGCGCGCGCCAGGTCCATGCGGTGGTGCCCCTGGCGGGACTTGGGCAGAGCCGCGATCTCCTCGGGCCTGGCCTGCTCGTTCAGCCGCAAAGCCGCCGCCTGGTCGCTCAGCTCCAGCGCGATGCTGATGCCGTGGATGGTGACATTGCCCGCCGAGAAGGTCAGGGAATGCCGGTCCTCGACGGGCTCCCCCTCCGGGTCGCCCGAACGCGTCGTGGCTTCGCGGGCGAGCCCGAGCCGGTGGTCGGCCTCGGCCGCGTTGCCCGCCCTGGCGGCGGAGACCGCCGCCCGGAGCTGAAGGGTGCCCCAGGCCCGTACCGCGAGGGCCTCGCCGTGCTCGTACTCCGACGCGATGCTGTTCAGGGCCTTGTCCGCGAGTGCGATGGAGTCCGCCCAGTCCGCTGTGGCCCACATGTCCCACACGCGCATCCAGTCCGCCACCGCGGGCAGCACCGCGTCACCGGAAAGCCTGGACGCCCAGGCCACCCTCTCGCACGCCGTGGCCACCAGCTCCGGATGCCCCAGGGCGTGAGCGGCCGTGTGGGCGAATTTGCAGCACACCGCGTAGATGCCGAACGCTTCTTCCCGCTCATGGCCGGTCGACACCTCGGCCAGGGCATGGGCCTCCCGCAGGAGGTCGGGCAAGCTCCGCAGGATCGCCACGTTCGCCGCCGCGTCCCGCAGCCGGTGCAGCCGCTTCAAGTCCTGCCACAGGGCACCGGACGAGCGAGGGGGGCCGTCGAAGACCGGCGTCAGGTCGTAGCGCCGCAGCTCTCGAAGAATGGACGCGGCGGCCATCTGCCACTGGTCCTCGGGGCGGGTGCCGACGTACGGGCGGTCGATCAGGTCGTTCGGGTGGCAGTGCAGCGCGGCGGCGATGGTGTTGATCAGCACAGCCCGGTCCAGCTCGATATGGCCCTTCTCGACCTTGGATACCCAGCCCTGTGTTTTGTTGACCGCGGCCCCGAGGTCGGCCTGGGGCATCCCGAGGGCGAGCCGCCGACGCTTGATCCGGCGACCGATGGCCTCTTGCTCTTCCAGTTCGTACGGCATAGTCGCAACGTCCTGTTCAGTGGAATGGAGCCTCCACCGAACGGTACTCGTGACACGTGAGTTGCGTAAACGTGTGCAGTCTGCACTCGATCAGGGCGCAGGCCGCGCGACGGTCTCAACTGTGAGGCCGCTGGTGGGACTGGCTCTCTCCCGGGGCTGCCGCTGTCGGCGGCAGACCACTGTTCTGCGGAGTGGCCCTGAATGCAGCGGTCGTGAGGGTGGTGCGTCGACGGGCGGCTTCGGCTCGTGGGTTGGATACCGGGTTACGGCTGGTGTGCCGGATGCGCGTGATGAGGACGCGGGCGGGTTGGCGGGCCGTGGTCAGTTCTCGTTGCGCGGCGGCCTCTTTGAGGAGTTGGTGGGGGTGGTGGCCTTGGGATTCGGCGTCGGTGAGGACGGTGGCGAGGGCGGGCCAGGCGGGGTCGTTGAGGATGCGATGGGCGTGGTCGGGGACGGCGGCGTGGACGTCGCGGGCCAGGACACGGCCGACGGATTCCCTGGGCTGGCGGTGTTCGAGGGCGGTGATCTGGGGTGCGAGTGCCTGATCGGCCGCTGTTTGGAGGTGGTGGACGGCTCGGTGGGCAGAGTCCGCCTGGTGGGCGTGGCCTCGGGCTTCGTGCCAGCGCGCCGCGAGGATCGCGGCCCAGACGAGTGCGGCGACCAGGGCTGCGAGGGTGCTGCCGTCGGGGCTGGTGGCGGTGTGTGCGATGTCGCGGGCGGCGGTGCGCAGGGTGAGGGCGGCGCGGTGTTCAGCCCGGATCTGTGAACGTTGGGCGCGCGCGAACGCCGTGGACGCGGCTCGTAGCTCCGCTTGAAGGGCAGCGGGCGCTTTCTGAGCCGTGGCTTCGATGAGTTCGCCGAGGGCGGTGGTGTGGGCCTGGGCGCGGGCATCGCCGCTGGTGGTCTCGGTGTGGAGGGTGTCGAGTGCGTCGACGGCCCGGTGCCAGGCAGTGGTGGGGTGGGTGCGGCGGGCGGTTGGGTGTTCTTCGGGGCGGCTGGATTCGAGGCGGGCCCGGAGCTTGGGGAGGGTGAGGTCGGGGGCGAGTTTCCCGCCGGGGTGGAAGATCTGTTCGCCGTCCTTGTTGAGGTCGTCGGGTCGGCCGAGGGAGTAGCCGAGGAGGTCTCCGGAAGGGCCACGGCGGGGTTTGACGGCGACACCGTCGGCGGTGAGGTAGGCGAGGAGTTCCTCGGTGTCGGTGACGTGGGGGATGGCGGCGCGGACGCGGTCCTCGAGCCAGCGGCGGCTGGTCTGGTCCCAGCCGAGGCGGGCGGCCTTGTGCATCTCGGCCTGGGTGGGGGCGCGGCTGCTCGTGCGGTCGCCCCTCTTCAGTTGCCGCAGGCCGTACTCTTTCTCGATCTTCCGGCACTCGTCGCCGACGCGGATGCCGCTGTCGTGGAGCTTGGGGCGGCGTCCGTCTTCGCGGACGGTGGTGGCGAGGATGTGGACGTGGTCGTCGGCGTGGCGGACGGCGACCCAGCGGCAGCCGAGGTCGTCTCCGGCGGGGGCGATGCCGGCGGCATCGACGATGCGTTGAGCGATCTCTCCCCATTCGCTGTCGGAGAGGTGCCGGTCCTCGGGGGCTGCGCGGACGGGGCAGTGCCAGACGTGGTCGGTGACCTTCCTGCCGAACTCGCTGTTGCGGAGGTGGACGGGTGCGTCGAGGTGGTGGGCGAGCTGGGTGAGGGTGGCGTTCTCGTCGCGGCCGGGGTCGGGCATGCCGAGCGTGGCGAACGCGACCACGATGTGCGGGTCGAGGTGTTCGTCATGACGGCCGGGGCCGTAGAGGTAGGCGAGCAGTCCGCGGGTGTTCGATCCGGCCGGTTTGATGGCGGCGATCACGCGGCAGGGTCCGTCCCGGTACCGGCGGGCTTGCGGAGGCCTTCGGCGATCAGCTCCAGCAGGTGGTGCAGCTCGTCAAGACGGTGACGTACGTCGGGTGGGGTGAGGTCGCTGTTGAGGGCGCGGGCGATCTGGTTGACGTTGACGCCGATGCGGTTGAGCTCGCGCAGCACCTGGGCGCGGAACATGTGGGTGCGGCGGCGGTCCTCGGACAGCGGCAGGTTCGCGGTGAACCGACCGGTGATAAAGGCGAGGACGATGTCGGCGGCGAAGCCGGATCCCCCCTTGTAGCCGTGCTCGGCCGCAGCCTTCTGGAGGTCGGCGTGCTCGTCGCCGGTGAACCGCAGCGGTCCGACGCGTATGGTCCGCTTGGTGCCGGTGAAACGGCGGATCGCCGGCTGGACGCTCTGCATATCTCGCTCGCCTGTTGGCGGCTCGGTGGTGGGCGTGGCGTGGAGGATCTGCTGCTGGACGGTATGGAGTTCGTCCTGGTCGGGGCCGCCCTCGGCTCCGACCTCCCGGTCCGGCGCCCCCTGGCGTCGGGCCGTCTCCGCCACCCCTGGGGCGGAGATCCCCGAAGACCGGCCTTGAGTCGGACTCGGGGTACTACTGGCTCCGCCCGGGGCAACGGTGGTGAGTGCATGGCGCAGACGGTCCAGCAGTTTGGGGGACTTCGTCGGGGGAGCGACACGGCCGTCGATGGAGTACGAGTGGTGCGGGTCGTGTTTCACGGTGGACATCCAGAGCGGAGGTGATGGCGGGGAGGGGCGGGACGAGCTCTTGGGCGCTTGATCACGGGCCCCGCCCGCAAGGGTGGACGCAGGGGAACTGTCGGGGCGGGGGTGGTCGGAAGAGTTCCGATCACCCCCGCTCGTTCCGGTGAGGGCGGGTCAGCTATCGGCGGGGGCGGTCTCGGATTCGGTCCGCAGGATGCTCATGACCTCGGTCAGCCGTTCGCCGCCGACCTTGAGGCCCTTGTCCCTGATCGCTCGGAGGACGACGGAGCGGGATACCCGGCCGTCCTTGGCGACGGCGGTCTGGCCGATCTCCACGAGTTCGTCGAGGGTGGCGTCCGCAGGTCGCCCACCCCGTCGGGCGGCTTCCTGTTCACTGGCGGGTCGGTCCGGAGCCGACGTCGGGCCCGACTGAGGTGTCTCGGCGTTGGTGGTTTCGCGGGTGATGAGGATGTGGAGGTGGACGGCCCCGGCGAGCGCGAGCGGGGCGAGGGTGGACAGGATCCCGACGGTGAGATCGCTCAGGTGCAGTGGGCCGGGTGGGTTCTGCTGGTTGATGCGTACGGCGTGGAGGGCGTTGGCCCAGATGCTGGCGCAGGTCGCGGTGCCGAACAGGGCCCAGACGTAGAGGCGGGCCCGGAACGGGGCGGTGCGCAGCACGAGGAGGGCGCGTACGCCGTAGGCGATGAACCCGTCGATGACGAGCGGGAACAGGTAGGTGAGGAGTCCGCGGACGTGGATGGCGACGGCCATCTGCTGGAGGGCGTCGTACGAGAGGGCGCAGGCGGCGGTGCCGAGGGCGAGGATCACGGTGCGGTCCCAGCCGGTCATGCGGTGACCGGCAACGGAGTGCGCGGACGGTATGGCAGATATGGCCATGAGGGCGAGGCTCCTGGGGGTGGTGCGTGGGGCTGCTGGTGTGGTCCGTATTTGCCGTCTTGGCCGTTGCAGGCGCAGGTCAGGGCCGGTACGGCACCCGGGCGGTACGAGTCCCCGGTGGTGTCGTTGCGCTGCGGGACGGGTCGTAGGACGGATGAGGTCCGTTTCCCGTCCCGGAGCACAGGGCTGTGACCTGCGGCGATACGGCGGAGACGGTCGGGACGGCACAAGACGGATCGGGACGCGGTTCCGCAGCCCGAGGCGGGCCGGTGGTGATCGTGTTTCCGTCTTGAGCCTGGTTGCCGTCTCATCGGGATGCCTGTTGACCTGCGGGATCACGGCAGGGACGGCACGGACGGCAACCAGGGTGGGGTCGGGTCAGCCCTCGGCGGTGACGGGTCCGGTGTCGACCGGGTGGACGGTGGGGCAGTAGCGGCGCCAGGCATCGGCGAACTTGTTGCGGGTGTAGCCCTTGCGCTGGATGTCGCCGACGCGGACGTTCCCGGAGGCGATGGTGTAGTCGCGGAGCATGGCGCCGAGCCCGCGTGGTGTCAGCCCGTGCCGGCCCCATTCCGCCCAGGGGGCCTCGGTGTCGCTGTTGAGGGCGAACAGGAGGTCGTCGGTGCTGAGGCTCTCCGGGTCGCCCTTGGCGTGGAAGATGCGGCGGATGTCGGCGAGAATCCTCGCCCCGCCGGGGTTCTCCTCCTCCGCCCGCTCCTCAGCCGTGACCATCCGCGCGCACGCGGTCCGGGCTCGGCGGGGCCAGGATCCGCCCGCCAGGTCGGCGATGATCACCAGGGGTTCCCAGGTGTCGGCGGCGCGGTCCTCGACCGGCAGTTCCGGTTCCAGGTCGGCTGCTTCGTCCAGCAGTGGGCGGGCCCAGGCGGCGATCCGGTCGCGCAGTTCGTGCAGGGCCGGGATGTCTCGGCGGGAGCGGAACGGTTTGACCTGCTCCCCCTCGGCCCGGCGGCGCATGCGGATCACCACGGCGCGGTCCATGATCGTGTCGGGGAGGTCACCGATGCCTGCGATGGCGGCCATGGCGAAGGTGGCGAACTTGTGCGGGGTGTGGTCGTTGCCGACGACCCGGGTGACGTAACGGTTCCGCTGGTGCCCGGCGTTCAGCAGGCCGCGCATCTCCTCGTTCTTCTCGGCCTGCTTCGGCGTGCCGAAGATGGTGTCCGCCTCGTCGACCAGGAGGGTGGGCGGCTCCTCGGTGATCGAGCGGAAGACCGCCGCAGGCGTGGTGTTGATGGTGAGCATCGGCTCGTGGACCGTCTCGGTCAGCACATCCAGCAGCCGGGACTTGCCGCACCGTTTCGCCGGGCCGACGACCGCGAGGCGCGGCGCGTGCTGCCACGCGGGCTGAAGATGCGAGGCCGCAACCCACAGCGTCACGGCGTCCAGCGCCTCTGATGAGGGCAGGATCACGAACCTCGCGATCTGGACACGCAGTTCGTCCAGCGGGGCGGACCCGGCGGTCGGCTCCGGATCGGGCGCCGTCTCGTGGGACGGCACGTCTGCCGGAGCAGGGTCCGCCGCATCTCGGCCGACCGGCGCGGACGCTTGGGCGGTGCGACGGCCGGGGGTAGCGACCGGAGGCCAGGGCGGCTTGGCGGGGGTGGAATAGGGCTCGGTGGGGGTGTGTTCCACTGGGCGGCTCCTCGTCTGACGGTGGCGGGCACGCGCGCCCTTGCCGCCGGGTTGGTTCTGCACGGACCGTTCGGGGGTGCTGGGGCCTCCGGCGTTGCACCG
>NZ_JBSGUP010000247.1:0-11088 GCF_053607985.1 Streptomyces sp. NPDC055078 | reverse complement strand
GCCGTTGGGAGGCGGATGGGCGCTACGGCGCTTCGATCGTAGGCCGCCCGGGTGAGCGACAAATAGGAAGTCTCGGTCAGGGCAGGAGACAGTGGCCCCCGAGGCTGAACAGGCGCTGCGCGGCGGAGGAGTTGGGCTCATGCGGTGGACGGTCCACGGGGAGCGGCAGATCTACGACAACCCCTGGGTCAACCTGTGGCTGGCGGACGTCCAGCAGCCGGACGGCCGGCGCTTCCACCACCATGTCGTACGGATGCGGCATCTGGCGGTCGCCGCCGTGGTCGACGACCGGCGGCGGGTGCTGATGATGTGGCGGCACCGGTTCATCACGGACACCTGGGGGTGGGAGCTGCCGATGGGCCTGATCGAGGCGGACGAGACGCCCGAGCGGACCGCGGCCCGGGAGGTCGAGGAGGAGACCGGCTGGCGGGTGACGGCGCTGAGGCCGCTGGTGTACGCGCAGCCGGCCAACGGCATCACGGACTCCGAGCACCATGTCTTCCGGGCCGACGGCGCGGTCTACGCCGGTCCGCCGACCGAGCTGAACGAGTCGGACCGTATCGAGTGGATTCCGCTCGCCGAGATCCGGGGAATGATCGACCGGCGCCAGATCGTCAGCGGTGGCAGCCTTGTCGGCCTGCTGTATCTGCTGCTGGACGAGCGCCCGGGAAGCGACGGGCCGACGGGACGCGATGGGCCGACGGGACGCGACCGGCCCCCGGGACGCGACGGGCCTCCAGGACCCCCCGCACCCCCGGGACGGACCGAACCCCCCGGACCCACCGCACCCCCGGGACGGACCGAACCCCCGGGAAGCTCCGAATAGGCGGGAAACGAGCTATCACGGCCGTTATCACCTGCCCCGGTCGCGAGTCCCGCACTCAACTCCGATACCTTGCGCCCCATGCGCACTCCATGTGCTGCTGATTTCGCGGGGGTTTCCGATGGATCCGATGGAAATCCCCCTGCTTGTTTCCTGGGAAGGATGTCCGAGCCGGTATGAGCGCTCGTCGTTGGGTGGGGGCGGCCACAGTAGTGGCCGCGGGAGTCGCCGGGGTTCTGGTGGTTCAAGGGGTGACCGGTGAGCCGGTCAGGGGAGCCGGTGACGACAGCGAGCCGGGTCCGGTCCGCGGTGCGGCACGGACGGCGGCCCTGGAGGTGAAGGGCACATCGGCGCAGTTGGGGAAGCGGGACACCGAGCCGTTCAGCCTGCTCGGTGTCACCTGGACGGACCCCGGCGCGCGCGTCGCCGGGACGGTGGAGGTACGGACCCGGGCATCGGACTCCGGCACCTGGTCCAACTGGCTGAAACTGGACGACGAGAGCGGACCGGGCGAGGCCGAGTCCGCGCGCGGCGGTACCGAACCCGCGTGGGTGGGACCGTCCGACGGGGTCGAGGTCCGGGTGAACGGCAAGTCCGGGGCGCTGCCCAAGGGGCTGCGGCTGGACATGGTCGACCCGGGCAGCGGAAAGGTCTCGGGGATGGCACCCGCGGCGTTCGCCGTCGACCCGACCCCGGTCACGACGACGCCCACGGAGCCGTCCGGTGCCCCGTCGACGCCGTCCGGCCCGCCGCCGGTCGAGCCTTCCGTGCCGAGCACGCCGACGACACCGCCGGCCCCGTCCACCGAACCGTCGACGAGCGCGCCGACCGCCGCCCCGCCGACGGCCAGCACGGCTCCGCCGCCGTCGACGCCCTCGTCCCCGTCGGCACCGACCCCGTCCGCCTCCGCCTCCCTGCCGCCGGGTCCGCCGTCCAGCGTGCCCAAGCCGCCGATCACCTCACGGGCCGGCTGGGGCGCTGACGAAACGATCAGCCCGGAGGCGCCCGGCTATCTGCCCGGCGGAAAGATCAAGGCCGTGGTGGTGCACCACACCGCCGCGTCCAACAACTACACCTGCGCCGAGGCTCCCGCGGTGGTGCGGGGCATATACACCTACCACGTCCAGCAGAAGCTGTGGAAAGACATCGGCTACAACTTCCTGGTCGACAAGTGCGGCACCGTCTACGAGGGCCGCAAGGGCGGTGTGGACCAACCGGTGATGGGCGCGCACGCCTATGGCTTCAACTCCGAGACCACCGGCGTCTCCGTCCTCGGCGAGTACACCGCCGCGCCTCCCACGCAGGCCGCGATGACCTCGGTCGCCCGGATCGCCGCGTGGAAGCTGGGCCAGTACGGTGTCGACCCGACCGGCACGGCGACCCTCACGGCCGGCGACAACGGCACCAACTACTCCGGCGTCTCGTGGCGGAAGGGTGACGCGGTGAGCCGCCCGGCCATCCACGGCCACCGCGATGTCTACAACACCCTGTGCCCGGGCAAGGCGTTCTGGGACAAGCTCCCGACGGTACGGAGCTGGGCGGGCGGACCCGTCGCCGGACTGAAGCTCACCTCCGTGACGGGCGCGGCGCTCTCGGGCACCACGTACTACACCAAGGGCGCCATCACGGCGAACTGGTCGGCCACCACCCCGAACGCGCTGATCTCCAAGTACGAACTGCTGGTCGACGGCCGAGTCGTCGCCACCGCGCCGGGCACCGCCACCTCCGCCAAGGCGACGCTGCCGGCGGGCACCCGCAAGGTCCAGGTCCGGGCCGTGCACCAGTCCGGCCGGACGGCGATCACGGCGGCCACCACGGTCGTCGCCGACACCACCGCGCCCACCTTCACCACCAAGCCGGCGCTGGCGCTGCGCACCGGCACGGTGAACACCACCGCCGTCCCGCTCACCCTGAGCTGGAAGGCGGCGGACGCCTCGGCGCTGAAGGAGGTCCGGCTCACCGCCCCGGTGGCCAAGACCTACGGCCCGACCGTCACGAGCGCCGCGCACACCGCCAAGTCCGCTGTCGCCACGGCCTGGCCGCTGACCGCGTACGACCGGGCGGGCAACACGGGCACCGCCTCGGTCACCGGCACCCCGGTCATCCTCCAGGAGACCTCGGCCGTCAGGTCCGGAAGCTGGACCACCAAGTCGTCCACCAGCTACCTCGGTGGCAAGTCGTACTCAAGCGGCGCCAGGAACGCCTCGCTGACCTGGACCTTCACCGGTCGTTCGGTCGCCTGGGCGGTGTCGCGCGCGTCGACCTCCGGGCAGGCCCATGTCTATGTGGACGGTGTCAAGGCCGCGACCGTCGATCTGAAGTCGGCGACGACGAAGTACCGGGACGCGATCTGGGCGAAGACCTGGGCCACCAGCGCCAAGCACACCGTGAAGATCGTGGTCGTCGGCACGACGGGACGGCCCACCGTCACGACCGACGGGCTGGTCTATCTGAAGTGACGTCACTCTGACGTTCCGAAGTGGTGACCTCAAGCATCCCGCTCCGGCCGTCCGAACCGACCGAACTGCCTGAACTGCCCGAACCGGCCGAACTGCCCGAACCGGCTGATACACCCCTCACGGCCCCCGCGTCCCCTCACCGGACGCGGGGGCCGTACGCCGCTGTGCCGCTGCCCGGCGGTGCGCGGGATCGCCCCGTCCCCTCACCGGACGCGAGGACCGTACGGCACCGCCCCTGGCGCCGCCCCCGTACACGATCGCCACCGCGGCGAGCCCCAGCGCCAGTCCCACCGCCGTCTGCACCCCGAGCGGTTCGCCGAACATCAGCGCGCCCCAGACGGCGGTCACGGGCGCCATCAGGAACATCAGTGTGTTCACCCGGGTCACGCCGGAGCGCCGCAGCACCAGCCAGTACAGCCCGTACCCGCCGAAGGTCGCGAAGACCACCAGCCAGCCGACGGCCAGCCAGAAGGTCCCGTCGGCGGGCGGGGCACCGGTCCCGAGCGCCAGCGCGAGCACGGTGAAGACGACGGCGCTGGTCGCGCAGTGGATCGTCATCGCGACGGAGGGGGCGACGGCGGTACGCGTACGGCCCTCCAGGAACGTCGCCGCGACCAGCGAGAGCATCCCGATGAACGGCACGCCGTACGCCCAGACCGGCACCCCGTCGGCGGCGCTCACATCGGCGAGCGTGACGACGGCGACGCCCGCCACCCCCAGCACGAGACCCAGCCACTGGCGCCCGGAGACGTACTGCCGCAGCAGCGGCCCGGCCAGCGCGCCCGCGACCAGCGGCTGCGTACCGTCGATCAGCGCGGTGGTGCCGCTGGAGACGCCGAGCTGGATCGCCCAGTACACGGTGAGCAGATAGCCGCTCTGCGACAGCGCCCCGATGACGGCCTGGCGGCCCACGGCGCGTGCGGTGAGACCGCGCCAGGACATCCGGGCGAAGACGGCGGACACCAGCGCGAGCACGACGGCCAGCGGCAGGAACCGCCACACCAGCACGGTCACGGCGTCCGCGTCGCCCGCGCCGAGTTTGGCGCCGATGAATCCGGAGCTCCAGCAGAGGACGAAGGCGGCGGCGAGCAGGACGTTCATCGGGTATCGCTCCTGAGGACGACCGAGTAAACAGATCGGTTTACCTCTCCCCACTATACAGATCGGTATACTCGACGCCATGGCAGCTCCGCACCGCATCACGATGACCCCCGGCGCCCACCGCGTCCTGGAGGCCGCGTCCCGGCTGTTCTACGAGCGCGGTATCCACGCCGTCGGCGTCGATCTGATCGCCGCCGAGGCCGGGGTCACCAAGAAGACGCTCTACGACCGGTTCGGCTCCAAGGAGCAGCTCGTCGTGGAGTACCTGGCCGCCCGCGACGAGCGGTGGCGGGCCTTTCTCGCCGAGCGCCTCGAAGCGGCGGGCCCGGCCGCCGGCGCGCGCGTGCTCGCGGTGTTCAACGCCTCCCGCGACTGGGCCGCCGAGCACAGCGCACGCGGTTGCAGCATGGTCAACGCCCACGCCGAGATCAGCGACCCGGGCCACCCCGCGTACGCCGTCATCACCGGCCAGAAAGCCTGGATGCTCGCCCTCCTCACCGATCTCGCGGGTGACGAGAGCCTCGGCCGGACCCTGATGCTCCTCCACGAGGGCGCCCTGGTCGCCCACGGCCTGGGCATCTTCCCGGACGCGCTCGGCACGGCACGCGAACAGGCCCGCTCCCTGCTCGGCGGGGTCCGCGCGGGCTGAGCCCGGCACGGACGCGGCCGTGGCCCCCGGGGAGCATCCGAACGGAGATCAGCGGCAGCGGAGCGATCTTGGTTCCGGTTCGGTGACGTACTCGTTTTGCCTGGTCAGCGGGCTTAGTGGTCCTCGGCGTGCCTGTTGAGTACCTGTCTGCTGAGCAAGAGGCCCGCTATGGGCGGTTCGCCACGGAGCCGTCGCCCGGCGAGCTGGAACAGTCATCGCGTCTCCCTCTCAAGGAGGGCCCGGAAGGTGCGCGGGGGCCGGCCGGTGAGACGGTGGACGGTGTCGGTGACGCGGTCCTCCGCCCCTTCGGCGATGGCACGGTCCATGCCGGCCAGCATGGCGGCGAACTCCACCGGCACCTGCGCCGTGAGGCGATCGCGCATCTGCTCGCAGGACAGACGGCGGTGGACCACGGGCCGGTCGGTGACCTCGGTGATGATCGCGGCGATGTCGTCGTGGCTGAGTGCCTCGGGTCCGGTGAGGACGAGATCGGTGTTGGGGGCTTGCTCGTCGGTCAGAGCGCGCACGGCGACGGCCGCGATGTCCTCGGCGTCGACGAAGCCGACCCGGCCAATTCCGGTGGCGGTCCGGATGATGCCCTCGTCGCGGATGCTCACGGCGTGCGCGTGCGTGCCGGTGAAGTTCTGCATGAACCACGAGGGCCGCAGCACCGCCCACTGTTCGAACAGATCGGGCAGGGCCTGGTGCACCGTTCCCACCGCCGGGCCGCCCTCGGGGATGGCCGAGGAGCTCAGCAGTACCGCGCGGTGCACGCCGACAGTGCGGGCCTGACGCAGGAACGGCAGCATGATCGCCGCAGGATCGGAGTCGCCCACGGGCGGTATGAGGTAGACGCGGTCAACGCCGTCAAGGGCGGGTGCGTGAGAGGCGGGGTCGTACCAGTCGAAGGGGACCGGCTCGGCGCCGGCGACCGGGGCGGCCCGGCGGCTGGCGGCTTTGACGCGGTGGCCCGCGGCCGTCAGCTGCGCGGCGGTGCGGCTGCCGGTGGTACCGGTGGCGCCGATGACCAGCGTGGTACCGGCGGTGGTCATCGGCTGCTCCCGGTGAAGTCGGTGCCGGGTTCCTGGACGGCGAGGGGGTTCCAGTAGTCGCGGTAGGAGGTGATGTGCCCGTCTCGAACGGTCACGACGGCGATGTAGGTCATGTCGAAGGGAGCGTCGCTCTCCACCAGGCGGCCGACGCCGCGCATCTCGACCACGATGGTCTCCGGATCGGTGGTCCGGTGGATCCGCAGGTCGGGGAAGTCATGCAGGTCGATGTGGTCGGGGTAGTGCCGCATATAGGCGGCGACGGCCTCCTTCCCCTCCAGACGCCGGGGCCAGCCGTCGGGAGCGAAGGGGAACTCCATGAGGCCGTCCTCGGCCCACAGGGCGACCCACGCGGGAATGTTCTTGTCGAGCAGCAGTCGCAGGCTGTGGCGGTACAGATCCGCCGGAGAAGTCGGTGCGGACATGGGTATCCTCCAGCTCTAGAATACGGACCCTGGGTCCGGTTTTGACGATACGGACCACGGGTCCGTTTTGCAAATGGAGGAGCAGCATGCCCGAGCGCAAGTCCCGCAAAGACGCCGTCCGTAACCGGGAGGCCGTGCTCGCAGCCGCCGACGCCCTTTTCGCCCGCCGTGAAAGTCCCGCTGACATCACCATGGCCGACGTCGCTTCAGTGGCCGGCGTAGGCAAGGGCACGCTCTTCCGGGCCTTCGGCGATCGCGCCGGGCTGCTCCGCGCGCTGTACGAGGCACGGCTCGAACCGATCAGGCAGGCCGTCGAGGCCGGCCCACCGCCCCTGGGACCCACGACCCCACCGGGGGATCGCGTACCCGCCCTGCTCGATGCCGTCCTCTGCTTCAAACTCGACAACCGGCGCCTCGCGCTGGCCCTGGAGGAAAGCGGGAGCGGCAGCCCGTACCAGGTGGAGCACTACGAGCGGTGGCACAGCCTGCTCCAAGCCGTACTGGAGCAGATCCCCGGCCTGACCGACAGCGACTTCACCGCCCACGCCCTGCTCGCCACCACGCGAGCCGACCTCGTCGAGCACCTGGCCGGAGAAGAGCGCATTCCGCGGGAAAAACTGCGGGCACAGTTGGCGAACTTCGTCACCAGAGTCCTGGCCTCCGGCCCACTGCAAGGGTTGACCGCCGAGGAGTGATCGTCGAGGCGGCGCAAGCCGCCTTCGCCGCCCCCCGGGCCAACTCCAGGCCAACTCCAGGCCGACGAGAGCCCTGACCCTCGCACGGCGACGGCCAGAGCCCGCTCGCTGACTCGGTGCTGCGTCAGCAGCTACCGCCCCTTCCCGTTCCGACACCCCCCGGAGGCCGCCGGGCCGGCCGTGACTGTCCGGAGTGCGGGCCGAACCGGACCGGCGAGCCGAGGGGATCAGGCAGGCACGGGCCCCGGACGTCCGCGAGGTCAGGCCGTCCGCGAGGTCAGGCCGTCCGCGAGGTCAGGCCGTCCGCCGGGTCAGGCCACGGACGTCGGCGGCAGCGGGCTCTGGTGGCGCAGCAGCCAGGCGCGGTACTCGGCCGCGCGGGACGCCGCCTCCCGGTAGGCCGACGCCAGATCGGCGTAGACGCCGTCGTACGAATCCCGGGTCCCGGGCGGTGAGAACAGCAGCAGCCGTACGGCGAGGGGATCGCCGCGCAGGGGACGGATCGCCATGTCCCCGCGCGGGCAGGAGGTCGGCTGGCAGGGCGCGACGGCCTCACCGGCAGCGATCAGGGACGCGGCGGTGTGGTAATCCCCGTGCAGTACGGGCGGGTTGAGCCCGGCGGCGAGCAGCACCCGGCGCAGTCCGTCCCATTCGCCGTCCACCGTGGGATCGACGATCCACCGGTCACCGGCCAGATCGGCGAGTTCCACGACGGGTGCCCCGGCGGCCGGATGGCCGCTCGCCAGGGAGACGAACTGCGGCTCGCGCTCGACCAGGACGCGCGCGTGGAGCCCTTCGGGCACCAGCAGCGGACAGCCCTCCACCTCATGGACAAAGGCGACATCGAGCAGACCGGCGGCGACCATCCTCAGCAGGGCGTTGGCGGAGACGTCCATACGCAGCGAGATATCGGTGCCGGGCAGCCGCCGCCGGAGCCGGCCGAGCCAGCCGGGGAGCGCGCTGCTGGCGGTGGAGCCGATACGCAGCCGGGGTCCCCCCGTCCGGGCGGCGGCGGACTTGGCCTCGACCACGAGGGCGGCCATGTCCGCCACCAGCGGCCTCGCCCTCATCAGCACGGCCCGGCCCACCGGGGTCGGCCGGCAGCCGGTGCGCTCCCGCCAGAACAGTTCCGCGCCGAGGGAGTTCTCGATCCGGCGCAGCTGAGTCGTCAGGGACGGCTGGCTGACGCCCAGCCTGCGGGCCGCCTTGTGCAGGCTGCCCGTGTCGGCGATGGCACACAGCGCACGCAGATGTCTCACCTCCAACTCCATGCCCTGAGGGTAGGACCGCACCAACTGCCACACCAGACACACAGTTCGGGCACAGGGGGACGGACGGGACAGGGCGCCGTACAGATCCCGGCCTCGGCCGGAGGTGCTCTGCCGGAGGTGCTCTGCCCGAGGCGCTCTGCCGGTCGCGCCCGGACCGGGGCCGGGGATGCGGAGACACCTCGGCCGGACCCGCCGGGATGCGGAGACACCTCGGCCGGAGGGGGTCGCCGCCCCGGTGATGCCGTGGGGCTATCGCCAGTTGGCATCATCCGCGCCCGGGGGCACCTCCCCGAGACTCTGCCCTACCGAACCCGTTCATCGGACGAGTAGGAGCCCCCACATGCCCCACACACCCCCCACACGTCACCGCAGAGCCGCGTTCTCGGCCGCTCTCGCCGGAGTCGGCCTCAGCCTCGCGGCCGCCCTCGGCACCGTACCCGCGAGCGCCGCCACGATGGCGGACTCCCCCACCGCGGCCGTCCCCTCGCACGTCGCCTACGAGGGGTCCGCCGAGGACACCAGGGCGACCAGGGCCTTCTTCGAGGCCGTGGTGAAATCGGTCGCCGAGAAGCGCGCCGCCAACCCGGGCGCCCGGGTGGTCACGGTCACCTACAACGCCTCGGGCGCGCCCAGCTTCCGGGGCCAGATAGCCCGCTCCACCCAGATCTGGAACAGCTCGGTCTCCAATGTGAAGCTCCAGGAAGGCAGTAACCCCAGCTTCCGTTACTACGAGGGCAATGACGCGCGTGGCTCGTACGCGAGCACGGACGGCCGGGGACGCGGCTATATCTTCCTCGACTACCGGCAGAACCAGCAGTACGACTCCACCCGGGTCACCACCCATGAGACCGGGCACGTCCTCGGTCTGCCGGACAACTACCGGGGGCCGTGCAGCGAACTGATGTCGGGCGGCGGCCCCGGCCCGTCCTGCCGGAACGCCAACCCGGACGCCCGTGAGCGCGCCCGGGTGAACAGCATCTGGGCCAGGGGCCTGGCCTCGGCGATCGCCCGGGCGTCCTGACGGTCCAGCTCCATTGATCGGCGCATCGACGTATCGGTGCGTTGGCGCATCGGCACATCGGGCGCATCGGCGCATCGGACGAGGGGCGTCCCGCCACAGTCGGCGGGGCGCCCCTCGGTCCGCCCGGAGAAGCCCCCTCAGGGGCGCGGGCGGCGCGAGATCAGGCGGCCCCGGCCGGCGCGTGCTCCCCCAGTTCGGCACCGTACGGAAGCTGCTTCTGGATACGGTCGAGCGCGTCGTCGAAGTCGCCTCCGGCGACACCGGACTCATACGCCGCCCCGCCGTAGTGCAGGATCAGATTGAGGTCCGCCCGATCGAGCGAACCCTCGGGGCGTAGTTCACCGAGCGTGAGCAGACAGCTCAGCGTGCCCCGCCCCACCGTGCCGTCCGCGTGGATGGGCAGCGGTATGTCCCACTCCAGTACGCAGGAGGAGAGCACTCCCTCCGCTCCTACGGCCTCCAGGGCGGCGAACGCCACCCCTTCGTACTCAACACCCCTGATACGTGTGCGCAGTTGCCGTCCGTGCGCCGCGATCGTGACCGCTTCCGCGCCACGTCGGTCGCGGTACCAGCCCGCCCAGACTTCAGTCGACTCCGATGACATGGCGCGGACTGTAGCGGTAGTGCGCACCGCCCCGAACAGCAGGGATGGCTCAGGCGTTGCCGACGGCCGCGCCAGGCTCCCCTTCAGGGCGCTCACCCGGCCGCTCCGCGTACTCACGGCAGGCGGGGTTGTGGCACGGGCCGGGTCCCCAGGAGGGGATGAACGCCCCGAGCGTCTTACGTCGTGTGATGACGGTACCGACAGGCTGTCCGCACGCCGGGCATCGATACTCGGCCTGCGGGCTGCGGACGGTCCGAGGTCCATCGCTGCCCATACCCCCAGGATATGGCGATTCGGGCAGTCCGGACAGTCCGGCGGTCAACGGATTCTGCGGTACTTCCTGACGACCACCCCGTTGTCGAAGGAGCGCAGGGATTCGAGCGTGAACTCATCCACCCGGAAGTCCGCCGCGAACATCGGCATTCCCGCGCCCAGCACCACCGGATAGGTCTTGATGACCAGCTCATCGACCTCGTCCCTGAGCTGCCCGGCGAGATCCGCACCACCACAGAGATAGATGCCGAGCCCTTCCTCCCGCTTCAGCTCCCCGACGGCGGCCACCAGGTCGCCGGAGACGATCCGCACGTTCGGGTCGGGCGACCGGCCGATGCTGCGGGAGGCCACGTACTCCCGCAGATGGGCGTACGGGCTGGTGATCCCGATGTCCAGGGCCAGCTGATAGCTGGCACGCCCCTGGATGATCGTGTCGTACTCGGTGTTCGGCGCGGCATCCACCCCGAACGCCTGGCGTGCCGCCGTGGGCAGGGTGTCCGGGACCTCCTTGCTGAGGTACTCCAGGAAGTCACCCCGTACGAAGTCCGTGAAGAAGTCCGCCGCGCCGCCGGGGGCTCCGATGAAGCCGTCGATGGATGCCGCGATGAAGTAGCTGAGCTTGCGCAAACCTGTCCCGTTCGTCGAGAAATAGGGCCCTGGCCGCACCGAATCCACCGGACCTACGACCACTCCGCCCATAGTGCTTCACATGTAGTGG
>NZ_JBSGUP010000246.1:0-11102 GCF_053607985.1 Streptomyces sp. NPDC055078 | reverse complement strand
GTGCGGGACCTGGTCGACTGATCGCCGGGGCTCCGCCCCGGGCCTCCCCCTACGCCCTTGCGGGCGTGGAGGTGCCCCCACCTACGCCCTGCGGCGTGGGGGCCCCAGCGCCTAAGTGCCGGCGGGGCTCGTTGTGTGCGGGCTCGTGTCGGGCCCCGCCCCGGGCCCCAAGCCCCGCGCCTCAACCGCGGAATCCAGCCGTCCGGCGAGCTACTCCGGCGGCGCCGTCACAAAATCGATCAGCTCCTCCACGCGCCCCAGCAGCTCCGGCTCCAGGTCCTTGTAGGAGGCCACGCGGGACAGGATGTGCTGCCACGCCTGGCCCGTGTTCTCCACCCGCCAGCCCAGGGCACGGCATACGCCCGTCTTCCAGTCCTGGCCCCTGGGCACGCTCGGCCACGCGGGGATGCCCAGCGAGGACGGTTTCACCGCTTCCCAGACGTCGATGTAGGGGTGACCGGCGACCAGGACGTGCGGGTCGGTGACCGAGGCCGCGATACGGGACTCCTTGGAGCCGGGCACCAGATGGTCCACCAGGACTCCGAGGCGGGCGTCCGGGCCGGGGGAGAACTCCGCGACGATGGCGGGGAGGTCGTCGATGCCCTCCAGATACTCCACCACCACCCCCTCGATGCGCAGGTCGTCGCCCCAGACCCGCTCGACCAGTTCGGCGTCGTGGCGGCCCTCGACGTAGATACGGCCCGCCCGCGCCACCCGCGCCCGCGCGCCGGGGACCGCGACGGACCCCGATGCCGTACGCGCGGGCGCGGTCCGGCCGCCCGACGGGCGGACCAGGGTGACCACCTCGCCCTCCAGCAGAAACCCCTGAGGGGCGAGCGGAAAGACCCGGTGCTTGCCGAAGCGGTCCTCCAGGGTCACCGTTCCGGCCTCGCAGCGGATCACCGCGCCGCAGAACCCCGTGGTGACCTCCTCCACGACCAGTTCGGGGTCGGCGGCCACCTCGGGGGCCGGGGCGGACTTCTTCCAGGGCGGGGTCAGATCGGGGCTGTAACTGCGCATGCGCACATTCTGCAAGGGAACGCGCCCGTCGGCGCCGCCGCCACCGCGACACACCGGCCCGAACCCGGTCCCCACGACCTGCCCGCGACCTCCCCGCGACGCGACGCACCCTCAGGGCTCACGGCACCGACGGCACGCACAAGCACGTACAAGCACCGCACGTACAAGCACTACAAGCACGCACAGGCACTGCACAGCAGCGCACCTACGACACCCCGTACCGCTCCGCCAGGGCGTCCCGCTGTGCCCGGACGAACGCCGCGTCCACCACCGCCCCGTGCCCCGGTACGTACGCCGCGTCCTCGCCGCCCAGTGACAGCAGCCGGTCCAGCGCCGCGGGCCAGCGGGACGGGATCGCGTCCGGACCGGCCTGAGGCTCGCCCGACTCCTCGACCAGATCGCCGCAGAACACCACCTCCGGGTCGCCCGCCACCAGGACCGCCAGATCGTGGCCCGTGTGCCCGGGACCGGCGTTCACCAGCAGCACCTGCCGGCCGCCCAGGTCGAGAGTGCGCTCGCCGGAGACCGTGTGCCCGGGTGCCACCAGCAGTTCGGCGGCCTCAGCGGCCCGGTCGGGGGCCACCCCGTGCCGTACGGCATCGGCCCGCAGTTCGTCCCGCGACCGCAGCAGCAGCGCGTCGACGCCGACCGCGCCGTACACCTCCGCCCCCGCGAACGCGGCCGTCCCCAGCACATGGTCGAAGTGCGGATGGCTCAGCGCGATGTGCGTCACCCGGCGACCGCCCAGCAGGGCCTGCGCCTGGGTGCGCAGCTCGGCGCCCTCGCGGAGGGTGGCACCCGTGTCGAAGAGGAGGACGCCCCGCGTCCCGGCGATCAGCCCACAGGTCGCGTCCCAGCCGGGCAGCCGCCTCCGTCCCACCCCCTCGGCCAGCCGCTCCCAGCCGAAGTCTTCCCAACCGACGTCCATACCGCGAACCTACTGGCAACGACCAGCGCAGTCGCGCGGTACCGTGTTCGGTCGCCCTTGCTAGGGGTGTACCCCACGGCCGTACACTGGCACGGGGAAATCCTGGCACTCGCACAGGAGGAGTGCCAGGC
This sequence comes from Streptomyces sp. NPDC055078, assembly GCF_053607985.1. Lineage (NCBI taxonomy): Bacteria > Bacillati > Actinomycetota > Actinomycetes > Kitasatosporales > Streptomycetaceae > Streptomyces > Streptomyces sp. NPDC055078. Next base: position 9,023 of record NZ_JBSGUP010000246.1, on the reverse strand, counting down.
AGTCACCAAGGAATCACAGCTGGAGGTGTGCGCGTGCTCAGCGAACGCAGACTTGAGGTGTTGCGCGCCATCGTCCAGGACTATGTCGGCACCGAGGAACCGGTCGGCTCCAAGGCGCTCACCGAGCGTCACCGGCTCGGGGTGTCCCCGGCCACCGTGCGCAATGACATGGCGGTGCTGGAGGAGGAGGGGTTCATCGCCCAGCCCCACACCAGCGCCGGACGCATCCCCACCGACAAGGGATACCGGCTCTTCGTCGACAGGCTCGCCGGGGTCAAGCCCCTGTCGTCCGCCGAGCGCCGCGCCATCCAGAGCTTCCTGGACGGCGCCGTCGACCTGGACGATGTCGTCGGGCGTACGGTACGGCTGCTCGCGCAGCTCACCCGGCAGGTCGCCGTCGTCCAGTACCCCTCGCTCACCCGGTCCACGGTCCGCCATGTGGAGTTGCTCTCTCTGGCGCCCGCCCGGCTGATGCTCGTCCTGATCACGGACACCGGACGGGTCGAGCAGCGCATGATCGACTGTCCCGCGCCGATCGGCGAGACCGCGATCGCGGATCTGCGGGCCCGGCTCAACAGCCGGGTCGTGGGCCGCCGGTTCGCGGATGTGCCACAGCTGGTGCAGGACCTCCCCGACTCCTTCGAGCCGGAGGACCGGGGGGCCGTCACCACCGTGCTCTCCACCCTGCTGGAGACGCTGGTCGAGGAGACCGAGGAGCGGCTGGTGATCGGCGGTACCGCCAATCTCACCCGCTTCGGACACGATTTCCCGCTGACGATCAGGCCGGTGCTTGAGGCGCTCGAAGAGCATGTGGTGCTTCTCAAGCTGCTCGGCGAGGCCAAGGAATCAGGCGGAATGGGCATGACCGTACGGATCGGTCACGAGAACGCCCATGAGGGACTCAACGCAACGTCCGTCGTGGCTGTCGGCTACGGTTCGGGCGACGAGGCAGTAGCCAAACTCGGCGTGGTCGGACCGACCCGCATGGACTACCCCGGAACGATGGGAGCGGTACGCGCAGTGGCACGTTACGTCGGACAGATCCTGGCGGAGTCGTAAGTGGCCACGGACTACTACGCCGTACTCGGCGTGCGCCGCGACGCATCGCAGGACGAGATCAAGAAGGCATTCCGGCGGCTCGCGCGAGAGCTGCATCCGGATGTCAATCCCGATCCCAAGACGCAGGAGCGGTTCAAGGAGATCAACGCCGCCTACGAGGTGCTCTCCGACCCGCAGAAGAAACAGGTCTACGACCTCGGCGGAGACCCCCTGTCCCAGGCGGGCGGCGGTGCGGGCGGCTTCGGAGCCGGTGGCTTCGGGAACTTCTCGGACATCATGGACGCGTTCTTCGGTACGGCGTCCCAGCGCGGGCCGAGGTCGCGTACGCGGCGCGGTCAGGACGCGATGATCCGCCTGGAGATCGAGCTGAACGAGGCGGCCTTCGGCACCACGAAGGACATCCAGGTCGACACCGCCGTGGTGTGCACGACCTGTTCCGGCGAGGGTGCCGCGCCCGGTACGTCCGCGCAGACCTGTGACATGTGCCGGGGCCGCGGCGAGGTCTCGCAGGTGACCCGGTCCTTCCTGGGCCAGGTCATGACCTCCCGCCCCTGCCCGCAGTGCCAGGGCTTCGGGACCGTCGTGCCGACGCCCTGCCCGGAGTGCGCGGGCGACGGACGGGTCCGCTCCCGCCGGACGCTGACCGTGAAGATCCCCGCCGGTGTCGACAACGGCACCCGTATCCAGCTCGCGGGCGAGGGCGAGGTCGGCCCGGGCGGCGGTCCGGCCGGTGATCTCTATGTGGAGATCCATGAGGTCGCCCACCCGGTCTTCCAGCGGCGCGGCGACGATCTGCACTGCACGGTGACGATTCCGATGACGGCGGCGGCGCTCGGTACGAAGGTGCCGCTGGAGACCCTCGACGGCATGGAGGAGGTCGACATCCGGCCGGGCACCCAGTCAGGGCAGTCGATTCCGCTGCACACCAGGGGCATCACGCATCTGCGCGGCGGCGGGCGCGGCGATCTGATCGTGCACGTCGAGGTGATGACGCCGACCAAGATGGACCCGGAGCAGGAGAGGGTGGTGCGGGAGCTGGCGAAGCTGCGGGGCGAGGAGCGCCCGCTGGGCCAGTTCCAGCCCGGACAGCAGGGCCTCTTCTCCCGGCTGAAGGACGCGTTCAACGGTCGTTAGCCCGCATACGTACGGCCCCGGCAGGCCCCCGCGCACCTCAAGGCGGGGATCGGCCGGGGCCGTACGCATGGGGGTGGGGCGGTGGTGTGCACACCGGTCCGGCGGCGCTGCGTACACGGCGGCCCCGACAGTGCGCTCGGACGCCTCGGGCCGTACCCCCAGGGGTCCCGCGCGGATGCCTCCGGCCGTACCCCCGGAGATCCCGCGCGGACGCCTCCCGCCGTACCCCCCAGGGGCACGACGGCCTCGATTCGGTGGGCCGGGAACGGCATGACACGATGCACGCATGTCCTCCGCACTGACCGATCTCTGCCGATATCCGATCGTGCAGGCCCCCATGGCGGGCGGCGTTTCGGGCCCGCAGCTGGCCGCCGCTGTGTCCGAGGCCGGGGGCCTCGGATTCCTCGCCGCAGGGTACAAAACCGCGGACGGGATGTACCAGGAGATCAAACAGATCCGCGGGCTCACGGGACGGCCCTTCGGGGTCAATCTCTTCATGCCACAGCCCAAGACCGCCGACCCCGCGGCCATCGAGGTCTACCGGCACCAGCTCGCGGGTGAGGCGACCTGGTACGAGACCCCGCTCGGCGACCCCGACGCCGGGTGGGACGACGGCTACGAGGCCAAACTCGCCATCCTGCGCGACGACCCCGTCCCCGTCGTCTCGTTCACCTTCGGCTGCCCCAGCCGCGAAGTGCTCGAATCCTTCACCCGGGCGGGCACCTTCACCGTCGTCACCGTCACCACCCCCGAAGAGGCGCAGACCGCGCAGCGGGCGGGCGCCGACGCCCTGTGCGTCCAGGGTGTCGAGGCCGGCGGACACCAGGGCACCCACCGCGACAACCCGGCGGCGGACGGCGCCGGGATCGGGCTGCTCACCCTGGTCGCGCTGGTCCACGAGACCGTACGGCTGCCGATCATCGCCTCGGGCGGTCTGATGCGCGGTGAGCAGATCGCCGCCGTGATCGCCGCCGGGGCGACCTGGGCGCAGCTCGGTACCGCGTTCCTCGTCTCCCCGGAGTCCGGCGCGCACCCCCTGCACAAGCAGGCGCTGACCAACCCGCTCTTCGTCCGTACGGAACTCACCCGCGCGTTCTCCGGGCGGCCCGCCCGGGGGCTCGTCAACCGTTTCATGCGCGAGCACGGGCCGTACGCCCCCGCCGCCTACCCCCAGGTGCACTATCTGACCAGCGGTCTGCGCAAGGCCGCCGCGAAGGCGGGCGACGCCCAGGGGATGTCGCTGTGGGCCGGGCAGGGGCACCGGATGGCGCGTGAGCTGCCCGCCGGGCAACTCGTCGAACTGCTGGCCGACGAAGTCGAGTCCGTGCGGTCGGAGCTGGCCAAGCAGGGGGCCTCATGACCGCGCCCGTGTTCGTCGTGGACTCGCTGGACGGCGTCGGGCCCGGCTCGGAGTTCACCCTCGACGGCCCTGAGGGGCGGCACGCCGTCTCCGTACGGCGGCTGGCGCCCGGCGAGGAGATCGTGCTGACGGACGGTCATGGCCGGGGCGCCGCCGGAGTCGTCGTACGCACCGAGGGCAAGGACCGGCTGATCGTGGAGCCGGCCGGTTTCCCGGTGGAGCCGGAGCCCAGCCCCCGTATCACCGTCGTCCAGGCGCTTCCCAAGGGCGATCGCGGCGAACTCGCCGTCGAGACCATGACGGAGACCGGCGTCGACGCGATCGTGCCGTGGGCCGCCGCGCGCTGCATCACGCAGTGGAAGGGCGAACGGGGCGCCAAGTCCCTCGCCAAGTGGCGGGCCACCGCGCGTGAGGCGGGCAAGCAGTCCCGCAGACTCCGCTTCCCCGAGGTCGCGGACACCGCGACGACCAAGCAGGTCGCGGCGCTCCTCGCGACCGCCGACTTCGCCGCCGTCCTGCACGAGGAGGGCGCGACACCGCTGGCCACCGCCGAACTCCCGGCCCACGGCACCATCGTGCTGGTCGTGGGACCCGAGGGCGGCGTCTCCCCCGGGGAACTGGCCCTGTTCGCCGAGTCGGGCGCGGCCCCCTACCGCCTCGGCCGCACGGTCCTGCGCACCTCCACCGCCGGCACGGCCGCCCTCGCCCTCCTCCTCACCCGCACCGGCCGCTGGGCCGAGGACCTCTGAGCCCCCGCCGCCTTTCGGCGCGAGTCGGGCAACTCCAGCCCGTCTGGGGGCACCACCCAGGCAAAGCCCTGGGGGAGTTTGAGGACACGCCCGGAGGGCGTGCCGTCCCACGGGCCGAGCGCTGTGACGCGTGCGCGGCCAAACCCAGCCCGTCCTGGGGGTCCTCCCCCTGGCTGCGCCGGGGGCACCCCCACCCAGGCGGAGCCCTGGGGAGCTTGAGGACACGCGCCCCCGCCCGGGACCAGGGCGCACCCCCACCCGAGCACCCGCACGCACCGCGCACGCGCACACGTCACCCCCCGAACCCCCGTCCCAGCGACCGCCCATACCGCCCCGTCCGCTCCACGCAGCGCACCCTGGCGGGACTGGTTCGGCTCAATTCGGCGACCGTACGGGGTGTGTGTCCGCAACCGCTCTTTTCCTCGGCGCCGCGCGGTGTCACGCTGCCGTCCATGAACGGCACGACACACACCAGCCGCGGACGCGTCCTGTCCGCGATCGGCCTGGCGGGGGCGGCAGTTGTGGGGCTCACCGCCTGTGAGCCCACGGGCGGAGGGCTGAACGCCTCGGCCGTTTCGCTCACCACCGACCGTACGGCGACCGGCGCGCTGGAGCGGCTCGGCTTCGTGGTGAGCTGGTTCACCTGCACGGCGGTGCTCGGTGACGGGACGAGAGCACCGGCTTCGGCCGCGCCCGTCGCTCCGGCCTTCGCCACCGTCGACTGCGAGGGCGAGACGGGCGGCGGCGGAGAGATCACGCTCAAGGGCAAGGTGACGGAGGAGCGTTCGGGTTCCTGCGTACGGGGTGATCTGGTGGCCAGGGTCGAGGGCAAGGTCGTTTTCACGGCCACTTTCCTGGGCGACTGCGAGACCGGGTCAGGCAGGCCGTCCCGCTCGGGCCCGCCCGGCGGGGGCGCGCGCCCCACCGTCACGGTCACGGTCACCGAGACGGTGACGGCCGACCCGAAATGAGCACCGGGCCCGCCGGGGCCGTCCTCACCCGCGCCGTCCTCACCCGCGCCGGGCCCGCCCGCGCCTCCCCGGATGTCCCCCGCCGCGCCCCCACCCGCCGCCCGCCCGCTGGAGCGGTTGTCCGCCAAAGCAGTGACCGCACACCCCCGGCCTGCCTAGGGTGACCCTGTGACGCACCCTGCCTACCTACGGTATCCGCATATCCACGGCGAGTTGATCGCCTTCACCGCAGAGGACGACGTCTGGATCGCCCCGCTCGACGGCGGTCGCGCATGGCGTGTCAGCGCCGACGACGTTCCGGTCGACCACCCCCGGTTCTCGCCCGACGGCACGCATATCGCCTGGACCTCGCGCCGGGACGGCGCACCCGAGGTGCACTGCGCGTCCGTCGACGGCGGGCCCACGACCCGGCTCACCCACTGGGGCAGCCACAAGACCTCCGTACGCGGCTGGACCCCGGACGGCGAGATCCTGGCCATCACCTCCCACGGCCAGGCCAGCCTGCGGCGCACCTGGGCGCGGGCCGTGTCCCTCGACGGTGGGCCGGGGGCGGTCCTGCCGTACGGGCCGGTGGGCGATGTGGCGTACGAGGCGGGGCCGGGCGTTCTGCTGCTGTCGGCCACCATGGGCCGGGAGGCCGCCGCCTGGAAGCGCTACCGGGGCGGCACCGCCGGGAAGCTGTGGATCGACCGCGCGGGCGACGGCACCTTCGTACGCCTGCACGCCGGACTCGACGGGAACATCGAGTATCCGCTCTGGGCCGGTGGGAGTTCCTCCGGCGAGGCACAGGCCGGGACCGGGGCGGAGGCTGGAACCGGAACCGGAACCGGAACCGGAACCGGGGCAGAGGCAGCGGCCGGGGCGGAGGCCGGGGCCCGGGGAAGAATCGCCTTCCTCTCCGACCACGAGGGCGTCGGAGCCCTGTACTCCTCCCTGCCCGACGGCTCCGGACTGCGGCGGCACACCCCGGTGGAGGAGGGCGGCTTCTACGCCCGCCACGCCGCCACCGACGGCACCCGGGTCGTCTACGCCCGCGCCGGTGAGCTGTGGATCGTCGACGACCTCGACGGCGCCGAGGCCCGCCGCCTGGACATCAGGCTCGGTGGACAGCGCACCGATCTGCGGCCCCGCCCCGTCAACGCCGACTACCACTTCGGCTCCGCCGCGCCCGACCACACCGGGCGCGGCAGCGCCGTCGAGATCCGCGGCGGTATTCACTGGGTGACCCACCGCGAGGGGCCCGCGCGGGCCGTCGCCGCGACCCCGGGCGTACGGGCCAGGATGCCCCGGACCTTCCGCGCCGACGGGGCGGAACACGTCGTCTGGGTCACCGACGCGGAGGGCGAGGACGCGCTGGAGTTCGCCCCCGCGACCGGCGCGACGGCCGGTACGGCCCCGCGCAGGCTCGGGGCCGGGCAGCTCGGGCGGGTGCTCGGCCTGGCTGTCGCGCCGGACGGCGGACGGGTCGCCGTCGCCTCGCACGACGGACGGGTCCTGCTCGTCGAACGCGAGTCGGGAGAGGTGCGCGAGGTCGACCGGGGCGAGGACGGCGAGGCGACCGGGCTCGCCTTCTCGCCCGACTCCGGCTGGCTCGCCTGGTCGCACGCCGGGCCGACGCCGCTGCGCCAGCTCAAGCTGGCCAACACCGCCGATCTGTCCGTCACCGATGCGACCGAGCTGCGGTTCCGGGACTACCAGCCCGCGTTCACCCTCGACGGCAAGCATCTGGCGTTCCTCTCCGAGCGTGCCTTCGACCCGGTCTACGACGCCCATGTCTTCGACCTCGCCTTCGTCGGCGGCTGCCGGCCGCATCTGATCACCCTGGCGGCGACGACACCGTCACCGTTCGGACCGCAGCGCCACGGGCGGGCGTTCGAGCCGGACAAACCCGAAAAATCAGAGAGAGCTGACGGTGGCCGCGACGAGCCGGAGGAGGGCGAGAACGGGGTGCCCGTCACCCGTATCGACCTCGAAGGACTCGCCGACCGGATAGTGCCGTTCCCCGTCGAGGCCGCCCGCTACTCGAATCTGCGCGCGGCGAAGGACGGCGTGCTGTGGCTGTGCCATCCGCTGCACGGAGTGCTGGGCGCGACCCGGGCCACCCCCGACGACCCGGGGCCCAAGAGCACCCTGGAGCGGTACGACCTGGTCCAGCGGCAGGGTGAGGAACTGTCGTCGGACGCCTCGGGCTTCTCCGTCAGCGGGGACGGCAAGCGGGTGCTGCTCTACACCGACGGCACTCTTAAGGTCGTGCCCAGCGACCGTCGCGCCTCCCGCGACGAGGACAGCGACACCAACATCACCGTCGATCTCTCCCGGGTACGCCAGACGCTCGACCTGGCCGCCGAGTGGCGGCAGATGTACGACGAGGCCGGCCGGCTGATGCGCGACAACTTCTGGCGCGCGGACCTCGGTGGCATGGACTGGGACGCCGTACTGGACCGCTACCGCCCCCTGCTGTCCCGGCTCGCCACCCATGACGATCTGGTCGATCTGCTCTGGGAGGTACAGGGGGAGCTGGGGACCTCGCACGCGTATGTCACCCCCAGGGGCGGATACGGCAGCCGGGCCACCCGCCAGGGTCTGCTCGGCGCGGACATCTCCCGTACGGCGGAGGGCACCTGGCGCGTCGACCGGGTGCTGCCGTCCGAGACCTCCGACCCCCAGGCCCACTCCCCGCTCGCCGCGCCCGGCGTCGCGGTCCGCGCGGGCGACACGCTCCTCGCGGTGGACGGCAGGCCGGTCGACCCGGTCGCGGGCCCCTGGCCCCTGCTGGTCGGCGCGGCGGGCAAACCCGTCGAGCTGACCGTCTCCCCGGCGGGCGGCGGCGATCCCCGCCATGCGATCGTCGTCCCGCTCTCGGACGAGGAGCCGCTGCGGTACCACGCCTGGGTCGCGGACCGCAGGGCGTACGTCCACGAGCGGTCCGGCGGCCGGCTCGGCTATCTGCACGTCCCCGACATGCAGGCGCCGGGGTGGGCGCAGATCCACCGCGATCTGCGGATCGAGGTGGCGCGGGAAGGGCTGATCGTGGACGTCCGCGAGAACCGAGGCGGCCACACCTCCCAGCTCGTGATCGAGAAGCTCGCCCGCCGCATCGTCGGCTGGGACATCCCGCGTGGCATGCGCGCCTTCAGCTATCCCCAGGACGCCCCCCGGGGGCCGGTGGTCGCGGTCGCCAACGAGTTCTCCGGCTCGGACGGGGACATCGTCAACGCGGCCATCAAGGCGCTCGGGATCGGGCCCGTCGTGGGGACCCGGACCTGGGGCGGAGTGATCGGCATCGACAGCAGATACGCACTGGTGGACGGGACGCAGGTGACCCAGCCGAAGTACGCGTTCTGGCTGGAGGGGTACGAGTGGGGGGTGGAGAACCACGGTGTCGAGCCCGATGTCGAGGTCGTGACGACCCCTCAGGACTACGCCGCGGGCCGCGACCCCCAACTCGACGAGGCGGTCCGCATGGCGCTCACCTCCCTCACCGCCAACCCCGCGAAGTCCCCGCCGTCACTGCCGTAACCGCGACTGCCCCCGGCCCGGTGCCCCGACCACGGGCTCGTGCCCCAAAGCGCCCGCCAACCCCCGGGGGCCCCGGTCACGGGGGCGACACCGTCAGCCCGTCCGGCATTGAGGACGCGTTGCAGTAGTGCGCGTCAGCCCACTCGGGGCGCAGGCACTCGCCGGGGCTCCGCCCCGAACCTCCCCCTACGCCCGAGCGGGCGTGGAGGTACCCCCACCTACGCCCTAGCG
>NZ_JBSGUP010000245.1:0-11106 GCF_053607985.1 Streptomyces sp. NPDC055078 | reverse complement strand
CACCGCACCGGTCCCTCCCCGCCCGCCGCCGGAACAGTCGTCAGCCGACGACCCGGCGCCGGAACAGTTCGGCGATCCGGGCGCTGTCGAAGCCGCCCGCGGCGAGCACATCCGCGGTGTCGGCGCCCACCGCGGGCGCCGGGGCCGGTTCGGCGGCGGGGGTACCGGAGAACCGGGGTGCGGGAGCGGGCTCCGGCCCGCCGTGCGCGCCGGTACGGAAGGTGCCGCGAGCCGTGTTGTGCGGATGAAGCGGGGCCTCCCTCAGCGACAGGACGGGTGCCGCGCAGGTGTCCCGGCCGTGGAACGCCGCCGCCCACTCGTCCCGGGTACGGGTCGCGAAGACGGCGGTCAGACGCTTGCGCATGGCGGGCCACGCGGACCGGTCGTGCTGCCGGGCGAAGTCCGGGTCGTCGGCCAGCCCGAGGACCCGCAGCATCCCCGCGTAGAACTGGGGCTCGGCCGCGCCCACCGACATATGACGCCCGTCCGAGCAGCGGTAGACCGCGTACCAGGGCGCGGCTCCGTCGATCGGGTTGGCGGCCCGCTCGTCCCGCCAGGTGCCCTGGGCCATGAAGCCGTACACCATGGCCAGCAGTGACGCGGAACCGTCCGTCATGGCGGCGTCCACGACCTGCCCCTCGCCCGTGGCCCGGGCGCTGAGGACCGCGCTGACCACGCCGAGGGCGAGGAACACCCCGCCACCGCCCATGTCGCCCGCCACATTGAGCGGGACGACGGGTTCATCGGCCGTGCCGATCGCGTGCAGCGCGCCGGACAGGGCGATGTAGTTGATGTCGTGCCCCGGCTCCTGGGCCATCGGGCCGTCCTGGCCGTATCCGGTCATCCGCCCGTAGACCAGGCGCGGATTGCGGGCCAGCAGTTCGCCGGGGCCCAGCCCGAGCCGCTCGGCGACACCGGGGCGGAATCCCTCGATCAGTGCGTCCGCGGAATCCGCGAGCGTCCGTACGACCTCGATGCCCTCCGGGCTCTTGAGGTCGACGGCGATGGAACGCCGGTTGCGGTGCAGGACCGGCTGGATGCTGCGCTTGCCCGCGTATTCGGGGCGGTCGAGCCGGATGATCTCCGCACCCAGGTCGCCGAGCAGCATTCCGGCGTAGGGGCCGGGTCCGATGCCGCCGAGTTCGAGGACCCGGATACCGGTGAGCGGGCCCCGGGACAGCCCGGGGCGGGAGACGGGGATATCGGTGGTCATGGGTGATGCTCCCTGGTGGGCGCGGATTCCTGGGCGGTCGGCACTACGCGCTGTGCGTGGCGGAGAACCGCTTCCGCAGCTCCGACTTGAGGATCTTGCCAACGGGCGAGACGGGAAAGTCCGCCACGAACTCCAGCAGGCGTACCCGCTGATAGGGGGCCACCTGCCCGGCGACCAGGTCCATCAGCTCGTCCGCGAGCCCGGGGTCCGCCGTGAATCCCGGCCGCAGTTGTACGAAGGCCACCGGGGCCTCGCCCACCTCCTCCCGTGGTTCACCGACCACTGATGCCTGCGCGACGGCCGGATGCGTACAGATGATCTCCTCCAGGGCGGCCGGATAGACGTTGTAGCCCTTGTAGATGATCATGTCCTTGGCGCGTCCGGCGAGATAGAGGCAGCCCTGTTCGTCGAGCCGGCCGAGATCGCCCGTGCACAGCCAGCCGTCCTGGAACTGCTCCGCGGTCAGCTCGGGGGCATGGTGGTACCCGTCCGCGATCTGGGGTCCGCGCACCCAGATCTCGCCGGTGTCGCCCACCGGCAGCGCGGTCCTGCGGTCCGCGTCGCGGATCTCGATCTCCGTGTCGAACACAGGTACGCCGACGCTGCCTGCGGGCTGCTGGTACCCCTTGTGCAGCGGCGGCACGGTCACGGTGAGGGTGGCCTCGCTCAGCCCGTAGGCGTCGGTGAGAACGGCGTTCGGATACAGCGCCCTGATCCGGTCGTGCAGGGTGGTGTCGCTGGGCGCGGCTCCGATCGCGACCAGGCGTACCGACGAGAGATCGTACGAACCGGCCGCCGCCGCTCGCAGCAGGGCGTGGTGGAAGGTGGGCACACCGCGGACCGTGCCGGCCCGGTAACGCTCCACCTCGGCCAGATAGCGGGGCGGGTCGAAGCGCCCGGAGTTCACGAAGGTCGTGCCCAGCAGCACATTGAGGGAGTAGCCGACGAGCCCGGTCGCGTGGAACATCGGGAGGACATTGACCACCGCGTCGGCCCCCGGCCTCATGGGCAGGTTCTCGTACGCGCCGGGCACCGGGTCGAGGCGCAACAGCCCGCGCTCGTCGAGAGCGGCGGCGTACCCGCTGCGCCAGGTGGCACCGTGGAAGGTGTGCACCGCCAGATTGCGGTGGAGGACCCGGACGCCCTTGGGCGCACCGGTGGTGCCGCCGGTGTACTGGAGGTGGGCCAGCGAGTCCGGCGGCACGGTGTGGCCGGACAGCGGCTCGGAGCGCAGCAGGTCGGCCAGCGGGACCGCGTTCGCGGGGAGCGGGGACACCGCCGTACCGGGTGCGGGAGCGGCTTCGGTGGGCGGCACCCACACCGTGAGCGCGAGGTCCGCGCCGCCCGCTTCGAGCAGTGTGTCGGCGCAGGACGGATGGGTGAAGGCGGCGACCGCGCCGCAGTCGGCGAGCTGCTTGCGCAGCAACGGCGCGGGCTGTGCGGTGTTCACGGCCGCGGCAGCCGCGCCGGAGCACAGGATCCCGTAGTAGACGACCGGGAACCACAGGGAACCCGGTACATGCAGCAGGACGATGTCGCCGGGGCCGACACCCCGCTCGCGCAGCCCGCCCGCGATCCGCATGGCCTGTTCGTGGAACTCGGCGAAGCCGATGGTCCGCGAGCCGTCGATCAGCGCCGGACGGTCCCCGTACAGCTCGGCCGCCGAGGCGAGGACCACATCCATTCCGACATCGGGGCAGGGGAGCCGGCGTGGCAGGCCCGTGGGCCAGGCCGGGAGGGAAGGGGCCATGCGATCTCCTGAGGGCTGGGCGTCGCACTGCGGACGGTTCCCTGACGGCCGTGCCGACGGGGCTGAGCGGATTCCGCGAGAGCATCGACATAACAACTCTTTACCTGTCTGATTCCAGGTGTCAAGATGCGCGTATGAATCACCAGATCAATCGGTGTACGGCTTGAGCGGGAGTCTGGTGGTGCCGAGTCCATGTCGCTCCAGTTTACAGAACGAGCGTTCACATATGTGAGGTCGGCTGGATAGCGAGTGGCTATGTGCCGGATAGGCGGCTGCCCTCTGGACAGCTCTGGGGAAGCGCTTGATGATCCCGGTGTGACGACTACACAGCGACACCGCCGAAAGATCATGATGACCGGTCCGGAAGTCGACGCCTACCTCGCCGAACAGCGTGTCTGCCGGGTGGCGACGCTGGCCGCGGACGGCAGTCCCCATGTCGGTGCCCTCTGGTACGCCTGGGACGGCACGGCTCTGTGGCTCTACTCCCTTGTGCGCAGCCAGCGCTGGAAGGACATCACCCGCGATCCCCGGATCAGTGTGATCGTGGACGACGGCCACGCATACGGTGAGATCCGCGGGGTGGAACTGCGCGGTAGCGCGACACCTGTCGGAGAGGCCCCCCGCACCGGGGAACCGAACGAGGAGCTGGACCGGCTGGAGGCCGTGTACGCCCGGAAGTACACCCGGAACGGCCGGATGCCGTACGACGGCCGGCACGCCTGGCTGCGCATGGTCCCCGAGCGGATCGCGTCCTGGGACTTCAGCAAGATCCCTGGCGCCTCCGATGCCTGACATCACCGCCGCGCGCCCGGCCCCGCGGTGCCCCGCCGTCGGGCCAGGCGATACGGCGGAGCGAACAGGACAAAGCGCGGGTGGAACGAGCGGCACAGGCGGGGCATGAGCGAGCAGGGAGTCAGAGATGATCGAGGAGCCACGGAGCACGCCGCCCGCCGGACATCCGGCCACGCCGCCTGCCGGACAGCCGGCCACGCCGCCTGCCGGACAGCCGGCCACGCCGCCCGCCGGACGGCCGGTCACCCCGCCGGCCCGAGGGCCGGTCATCGTGGCCCGGAGCGGGCGGGTCGCGACCCTCACCCTCAACAGGCCCCGGGTGCGCAACGCGCTGAACGCGGAGCTGATCCGGGCCATGCGGCGGGACCTGGCCGAGCTGAACCGCGATCCGGATATCGACGCGATCGTCCTCACGGGCGCCGATCCCGCGTTCTGCGCGGGACTCGATCTCGGCGAACTCGGCGACAACGGGCTCGGCTTCGGCGCGGGAGAAGGTGAACCGGTCCCGGCCGGGCGCTCCTGGGCGCCACTGGCCAAGCCGGTGATCGGCGCGGTCAACGGTCCGGCCGTGGCCGGAGGGCTGGAGATCGCGCTCAACTGCGACTTTCTGATCGCCTCCGAGCGTGCGGCGTTCGCCGACACCCACGCCAGGGTCGGGGTGATGCCCGGCTGGGGTGTGTCGGTCCTGCTGCCGGAGCGGGTGGGGTTCGCGATGGCCCGCCGGATGAGCCTCACGGGCGATCAGGTGACCGCCGCCGAGGCGCTGCGGATCGGCCTGGTCACCGAGGTGGTCGCCCACGGCGAACTGCTGCCGAGCGCCCTGCGGGTCGCCGGGGCGATGAGCGGGGACCACCGGGGTGGGGTCGCCGCGATGCTGGCCTCGTACCGGCGGATCGAGTCCGAGGTGCTCGGGGCGGGGCCGCGGATCGAGGCCGAGGGCCTGCTCGACTGGAAGCGGACCTTCGACCGCGCCGATGTGGTGCGCAGCCGTGACGAGGTGCTGGCCCGTGGCCGCGCACAGCGGGACGGCTCACATAAGTGAGTATCTGTTCCGTCGTGAAGTATGCCTTGCTCTCTGGTGCCTACTGGGAAGGTTGACATCCAGCCACCTCTAAGTAAAGAATCGTTCGGAATAGGAGGTGGTTTGGTGTCTTCGCTGGAGGAGTACCTGGAAGCCGCCGGAGCATGGCTCAGGGCGCATGCGGAACCCCGTGGGACGAGCGGGGAACTGGAATGGGGCAAGGGCCCGGACGGGGTCTTCCTCTTCCGGGACACATCCCCCGAGGAGGACCAGGCGGGGATCGACGCGCTGAAGCGGTGGCAGCGGACCAAGTTCGACGCCGGATACGGAGCGATCGGCTGGCCCGTCGAGTACGGCGGCGCCGGCCTGCCCCGTGCGTACGAGGAGGGCTTCCGCCGGCTGGAAGCCGGTTTCGCCATCCCGGCCGTGGCCGATCTGGTGTCGATCTCCCTGGAGATCGAGGCCCCGACGATCCTCACCCTCGGGACCGAGGAGCAGAAGCGGCGCTGGCTGCGCCCGCTGCGCCGAGGTGATCTGCTGTGCTGTCAGATGTTCTCCGAGCCGGGCGCGGGCTCCGACCTCGGTTCCATCTCGCTGCGCGCCGAGCGCGACGGCGAGGAGTGGGTGCTGAACGGGCAGAAGGTGTGGACATCGGGCGCCCAGCACGCCGACCTCGGCATCGTGATCTGCCGTACGTCCAAGGACGCCCCACGCCAGGAGGCGTTCACCGCGTTCGTGGCACCCCTGGACGCCCCCGGTGTCTCGGTGCTGCCGCTGCGCCAGATGACCGGCGGCACCAACTTCAACGAGGTTTTCTTCGACGACGTCCGGATCCCGGACTCCGCGCGCCTCGGCGAGGTCGGCTCCGGCTGGTCCGCGATGATGACCACCCTCGGCTTCGAGCGCGCGGCGGCGGCTCGCGGCGGTGGCGGTGGCGGCCCCGACCTCTTCGGCCGGCTCGTCCTGACCGCCCGCCGGCTCGGCAGGCTGGAGGATCCGCTGGTCCGGCAGGCCCTGGCGGATCTGTACGCGCGCAACCGCATGCGGTCCTGGACGGCCAAGCGCGCGGCGGCGGGCGCCCGCGCGACGGGAGCCCCCGGCCCGGAGGGTTCGCTGTCCAAGCTGGCCCTCACCCAGTCGCTCCAGCGCGCGAGCGAGATCGCCACCCGACTGCTCGGCCCCGCCATGGTGGCCGACACCGGTGAGTGGGGCACCTACGCCTGGTCGGAGCTGGCGTGCGGGGTGCCAGGACTGCGCCTCGGCGGCGGCACCGACGAGATCCAGAAGAACACCATCGCCGAGCGCGCCCTCGGTCTGCCGCGGGAGCCCAGGGTGGCACCGGCGTCCTGAACGGTGTGCCCACCGGGCCCCGGGGACGTGGCACCGCCCGCGCGCACCGGCCCGGAGCGCAGGCGGCTCATCTTTTCCTGACCAGCGTTGTATCTATGGAGAGTGGAGGGGACGTACTCGTGGAGTGGGTCTACAGCGAGGAGCAAGAGGAACTCCGCCGGGTTGTCAGGCGGTTCCTCCAGGACAGGTCGCCGACGACCGAGGTGCGGCGGCAGATGGAGACCGAATCCGGTTATGACACCGAGGTCTGGCGGCAGATGGCCGGACAGCTCGGCCTCCAGGGCCTGGCCGTCCCCGAGGAGTACGGCGGCAGCGGTTTCGGCCAGGTCGAACTGGGTGTGGTCTTCCAGGAGATGGGCCGGGCCCTGCTGTGCGCACCGTACTTCGCGACCGTCGCCCTCGCCGCCAACACCCTGCTGACGTGCGAGGACGAAGGCGCCCGGAAGGATCTGCTGCCGGGCATCGCCTCAGGCGAGACCATCGCCACCCTCGCCCTGACCGAGGACGACGGCCGGTGGGACCTGGACGCCGTACAGCTGCGGGCCTCCCGTTCCGGCGACGGCGGCGGTGACGGCGGCGGTGACGGATACGTGCTCGACGGAGTGAAGTCCTTCGTGCCCGACGGACACATCGCCGATCTGGTGCTGGTCGTCGCCCGCACCGACGCGGGCCTCGGTCTGTTCGCCGTCGCGGGCGAAGCCGCCGGACTCGCCCGTACGCCACTGAGAACACTCGACGCCACCCGCAAGCAGGCGCGGCTGGAGTTCTCCGGGACGCCCGCCCGGCTGATCGGGGTCGACGGCGGTGCCGGGCGCGGCCTGGAACGGGCGCTCGATCTGGCGGCGGTGGCGCTGGCGGGGGAGCAGATCGGGGGTGCGGAACTCTGTCTGGAGTCGGCGGTGGCGTATGCGAAGGAGCGTGTGCAGTTCGGCCGGCCGATCGGTTCGTTCCAGGCGGTGAAGCACAAGCTGGCCGATATGTTCATGGACGTGGAGTCGGCGAAGTCGGCGGCCCGGTACGCGGCGTGGCAGGCGGCCAACGACACGGACGAACTGGGTTCGGCGGCGAGTGTGGCGAAGGCGTACTGCTCGGACGCGTACTGGAACACGGCGGTGGAGACGGTGCATCTGCACGGGGGCATCGGCTTCACCTGGGAGCACGACGCGCATCTCTACTACAAGCGTGCCAAGTCCTCGCAGGTCTTCCTCGGCCACCCGGACCACCACCGCGAACAGCTCGCCCGGCGCATCGGCCTTGCCGCCGCGTGAGCGCTCGCCGATGTGTGACGAATCACCGACGCGTGCGTACGCGCCGCCGTGCGGCCACCCGCCGACGCGTGAACGACTGAGCCGGCAGGAGGCACCAGCATGCCCACGTTTCCGACACCGGGGCACCACCCCGGCCCCGTCCGGAGCGCCTTCACCGACGCCACCGCCGTACAGGCGCTCGGCGACGGGGAGTTCACCGCGCGGCTCGTGCCGGAGTGGGGGTATCGCGGCCACCCCAACGGGGGCTATCTCCTCGCCGTCGTGACCCGCGCCGCGATCGAGGCGACCGGGCGGGCGCACGCGCACGCCGTCAGCGCCTCCTACGTACGGGCGGCGACCGGTGGACCGGCGCGCATCCGGGTCGAGCGGGTGCGGTCGGGCCGGCTGGTGGACAACGTCCGGGCCACCCTGTGGCAGCGGGACAGGATCGTCGTGGACGCGCTGCTGGTCCTCGGGGCGGCGCCGGGGGAGGGCCCGCCCGGCTGGCAGGACGTCCCCGACCCCGGCCCGGCACCCTTCGGGGAGTGCGAACCCGTGGCGCCCAGGCCGGGCCTCCTGGAACTCCTCGACATCCGCTACGACCCCGGCGCTCCGCCCAGGGCCCGCACGGGCGGCACCGGCGAGGCCCGGATACGCGGCTGGGTCGGATTCCGCGACGGCGCCGAACCGGACGGTCCCACCACTCTGCTCACCCCCCTGCTCGCCGCCGACGCGCTGCCGCCGTCCGTACTCAACATCGGCCTCCCCGGCTGGGCCCCCACCGTCCAGATCTCGGTCTATCTGCGGGGCACACCGGCACCCGGCCCCCTCGGGGTCTCGGTCGCCGCGCGCATGGTGAGCGACGGGTGGTTCGACGAGGTCTCCGATGTCGTCGACTCGACCGGCAGGCTGGTCGCCCAGTCCCGTCAGATCGCCCTGGTCGGCACTGCGGGCTGAACCGCGCGGCCGTGGCATGAAACGCGGACACGGCGGTCGCCCGCGCCCGCCCTTCGCGGTGGGGGCGATGGCCTCCTCCAGATCGAGGACGGCCGGATCGGCATCGCTCGCGACCGCCTCCGTGATCAACGGCAGGCCGGCCCCGGGGCGGCCGGCTCACTGCGGCGCGGTCGGCTCTTCCGGTCGGCGGAACTGGGCGGCTCCAGGGCTCGCTTCTCTGGAGTGACTCTTTACTTAATTGCTCACCGGCGTGAGGATGCATCTCATGGATCACAATCTTTGGCAGATCTTTTCGGGTGTAGCGGATGTGATACCCGACCAGGAAGCCATCGTTGATGGTGAACGAAGATTTACCTACCGGAGACTGAAGGACCGATCGGCCCGTGTTGCGCGGGTCCTCGGTGACCACGGCCTCGGCTGCCGGACCCCCCGCGCCGGCCTACGGCCCTGGCAGACCGGCCAGGACACGGTGGCGCTGTACATGCTCAACTGCGCCGAGTATCTGGAGGCGACGTACGGCGGCTACGCGTCCCGCACGGTCCCCTTCAACGTGAACTATTCCTATGTCCGCGCCGAACTCGCCTATCTGCTCAACGACGCCGACGCCGCGGCGGTCGTCTACCACGCGCGGTTCGCCCCGGTCGTCGCGGCGACACTCCCGGACCTGCGCCGCGCACCACTGCTGATCCAGGTGGCCGACGGCTCCGGCGAACCGCTGCTGCCCGGCGCCCTGGACTACGAGTCCGCGCTCGCCGGTGCCGCGCCCGCCCCGGACACCACCGAGGCCGACCCCGATGACCTGCACCTCATCTACACGGGCGGCACCACCGGCATGCCCAAGGGCGTCCAGTGGCGCCAGGGCGACTTCTGGTACGGCTCCCTCGCCCGGGGGCGGCTGCGGGACGGAACGGGGCTCGACGCGATCGCCGCCCACGCGGCGGCCCGCAGGCGCTCGCGTGTCCTCGTCGCCACACCTCTGATGCACGGCATGGGGCACAGCACCGCGCTGAGTGCGCTCGCCCACGGCGACACCGTCGTCTTCCCCACCGTCACCGAGCGTTTCGACGCCGCCGACGCCTGCCGCACCATCGAGCGGGAGAGCGTCAACTCCCTGGCGATCGTCGGCGAGGCGTTCGCCCAGCCACTGCTCAAGGAGCTGGAGACCGGCCGCTACGACGGTTCCAGTGTGCGCATCATCATCACCGGCGGTGCTGCCCTCGGTGCCCGGAGCAAGGACCGGATCACCGCGGCTCTGCCGAACAGCACCGTCTTCGACCTCCTCGGCGCGTCCGAGACCGGCGGCGCGCTCACCAGCACCGACCAGAACGGCGGCGGGCAGGGGCTCTTCGTACCCGCCGCCGGGGTGACCGTCCTCGACGCCGGACTCACCCGGCGCGAGGAACCCGGCCACACCGAGGTCGGCTGGTTCGCCAAGTCAGGCCGTATCCCGCTCGGTTATCTCGGCGACCGGGCCAGGACCGAGGCCACCTTCCCCGTCGTCGACGGGGTGCGCTGGTCCGTCCCCGGCGACCGCGCACGGCTGCGCGCCGACGGACTGCTGGAGGTCCTCGGCCGTGACGCGGCCACCATCAACACCGGCGGTGAGAAGGTGTACGCCGAGGAGGTCGAGGACGCGCTGCTGAGCCACCCGGCCGTCACCGAAGCCGTCGTCACCAGCCGCCCCAGCGAGCGCTGGGGCCAGGAGATCACCGCCCTGGTCGCCCTCGCCCCCGGCGCCACCGTCACCGACGACGAACTCAAGGATGCGGCAGCCCGGGTCATCAGCCGCTACAAGCTGCCCAAGGCGATCATCCGCATCCCCTCCGTCCACCGCACCGCGAACGGCAAGACGGACCGCTCCTGGGCGAAGCGGGTCGCCGAAGAGAGCCTTCCCCGAGCTGAGGGGAGCCTCCCCCGAGCCGAAGAGAGCATCCCTCCGAGCTGAGGGGAGCCTCCCCCGAGACAACGAGCAAAGGAACGTCAGTCATGGCAGAACAAGCGGTTCCGCCCCTGAAGGAGTACCTCGAAGAGGCGGCGGCCTGGCTGCGCGCCCACGCGCGGCCCCGCCCGCCGCGCAGCGACCTGCGCTGGGGAGAGGGCACCGACAGCGTCTCGCTGTTCCGCGGTACCTCCCTGGAGGAGGAGCGCGCCCAACTGGACGCCGTCCGCGCGTGGCAGCGTGAGAAGTCCGACGCCGGCTACGGCTCCATCAGCTGGCCCGTGGCCTACGGCGGCGCCGGACTGCCGCCCGCCCACGAGTCCGGCTTCCGGGCCCTGGAACGGGGATTCGACATCCCGCAGATCACCGATCTCGTCTCCATCTCCCTCCAGATCGAGGCCCCCACGATCCTGGCCCTCGGCTCCGAGCAGCAGAAACAGCGCTGGATTGCCTCCCTGCGCCGCTGCGACGAGCTGTGCTGCCAGCTGTTCTCCGAGCCGGGCGCGGGCTCCGACCTGGGCTCCATCTCGCTGCGCGCGGAGCGCGACGGCGAGGAGTGGGTGCTGAACGGGCAGAAGGTGTGGACCTCCGGCGCCCAGTTCGCCGATGTCGGCTATGTCATCTGCCGAACCGACTCCCGGGCCCGGCGACAGGAGGCGTTCACCGCCTTCCTGGTGCCGCTGGACACCCCGGGCGTGACCGTCCGCCCGCTGCGGCAGATGACCGGCGGCGTCAATTTCAACGAGGTCTTCTTCGACGACGTCCGCGTCGGCGACGCCGACCGGCTCGGCGCGTTGGGGTCCGGCTGGTCGGCGATGATGACCTCCCTCGGCTTCG
>NZ_JBSGUP010000244.1:0-11211 GCF_053607985.1 Streptomyces sp. NPDC055078 | reverse complement strand
GCCCCGACAAGAGCCCGGACCCGTCCACCCGACCGGTCCGTCCTCAAACGCCGGACAGGCTGAAAAGCCCCCGCCGACCGACAAGGCGCGGGGGTCTCCCCACGCCGCAAGGGGGGGAGGCTCAGGGCCATGCCCCCGGCAAAAGCATCGGGACCAGGATTCCAGCCCCGCCGGCGCTTGAGGCGCGGGGCGCGGGGCAGAGCCCCGGTAGGGGGGCGGGGTATCACGTGGTGCTAGCGGTCGTTCTGGGCCAGCCGGAGGAGGTGGTCGGCCAGCGCCTGGCCGCCCAGCGGGTCGCGGCTGATCAGCAGCAAGGTGTCGTCGCCGGCGATCGTGCCGAGGACGGCGTGGAGTTCGGCCTGGTCGATGGCCGAGGCGAGGAACTGGGCCGCGCCCGGTGGCGTACGCAGCACCACCAGATTGGCGGACGCCTCCGCGGAGATCAGCAGCTCCCCGGAGAGCCTGCGCATCCGCTCCTCCTTCGCGGACTCCCCGAGGGGAGCGTGCGGAGTGCGGAAGCCGCCCTCGCTGGGTACCGCGTAGATCAGCTCTCCCCCGGTGTTGCGGATCTTCACCGCGCCCAGTTCGTCGAGGTCCCGGGAGAGCGTCGCCTGGGTGACGCTCAGCCCGTTGTCCGCGAGGAGCTTGGCCAGTTGGCTCTGGGAGCGCACCGGCTGCCGGTTGAGGATGTCCACGATCCGGCGGTGGCGGGCCATCCGCGTCTGCGGTACGGCGGGCCCGCCCTGCTCGGTGTCCTGCGCCTCGCTCATCGTCGTCTCATTCTCCGGATCGCCCTTCCCCCTCGGCAGCGCCGGCCGCGCTCGCCGCGTCAAGAACGCCGGGCAGTGCCCCGAGGAACGCGTCCACATCCGCCTGCTCGATGATCAGTGGCGGCATCAGCCGTACGACATCGGGGGCCGGGGCGTTCACCAGAAAGCCGGCGCTCTGAGCCGCCTGCTGCGCCTGGGGCGCGAGGGGCTCGTTGAGCACGATACCCAGCAACAGGCCCGCACCACGGATATGGGAAACCAGCGGATGCCCGAGTGATTCAACTCCGTCCCGGATCCGCTCGCCCAGCCGCTTGACCTCGTCAAGGATTCCGTCGCCCGCGAGGGTGTCCAGAACGGCGAGTCCGGCGGCGCAGGCGACCGGGTTCCCGCCGAAGGTGGTGCCGTGCTGGCCCGGCTTCAGCAGTTCCGCCGCCTCGCCGAAGGCGACGGTCGCGCCGAGCGGCAGCCCGCCGCCGAGCCCCTTGGCGAGTGTGACCACATCGGGTTCGACGCCCTGGTGGGCCTGGTGCTCGAACCAGTGGCCGGTCCGGCCGATCCCGGTCTGGACCTCGTCGAGCACCAGCAGGGTGCCGGTGGCCCGGGTGATCTCCCGGGCGGCCTCCAGATAGCCCCTCGGCGGGACGACGACGCCGTTCTCGCCCTGGACGGGTTCGATGATGACGAACGCGGTCTCCTCGGTGACGGCGGCCCTCAGGGCTGCGGCGTCGCCGTAGGGGACATGGGTGACATCGCCGGGGAGCGGCAGGAAGGGCTCCCGCTTGCCGGGCTGCCCGGTGAGCGCGAGGGAGCCCATGGTGCGGCCGTGGAAGCCGCCGGAGGTGGCGACCATGTGCCGGCGGCCGGTCAGCCTGCCGATCTTGAACGCGGCCTCATTGGCCTCCGCGCCGGAGTTGCAGAGGAAGACGCGGCCCGGGCGGCCGAAGAGCTGGATCAGCCGTTCGGCGAGGGCGACGGGCGGCTCGGCGGTATAGAGGTTGGAGACATGGCCGAGGGACGCGATCTGCCGGGTGACGGCCGCGACGACGGCGGGGTGGGCGTGGCCGAGGGCGTTCACGGCGATACCGCCGACGAAGTCGGTGTACGCGGTGCCGTCCGCGTCCCAGACCGTGGCGCCCGCGCCCCGGACCAGGGACAGCGCGGGGGTGCCGTAGTTGTCGGCCATCACACCCTGCCAGCGCCGGGCGAACTCCTGGTTGCTCATGACTCCCCCGTCGCTCATGATTCCCCCTGTTCATCGGGGGCATCGGCGACGACCATCGTCCCGATGCCTTCGTCCGTGAAGATCTCCAGCAGGATGGAGTGCGGTACCCGGCCGTCGATGACGCGGGCGGTGGTGACTCCGTTGCGTACGGCGAAGAGACAGCCCTCCATCTTCGGCACCATGCCGCTGGAGAGGTCGGGCAGCAGCTTCTCCAGCTGGGTGGCGGTGAGCCTGCTGATCACTTCGTCGCTGTTCGGCCAGTCCTCGTACAGCCCCTCCACATCGGTGAGGACCATCAGCGTCTCGGCGCCCAGCGCGGCGGCGAGGGCCGCCGCCGCGGTGTCGGCGTTGACGTTGTAGACGTGTCCGTCGTCCTCGGCGCGGGCGATGGAGGAGACGACCGGGATACGGCCGTCCGCCAGCAGGGCCTCGATGGCACCGGTGTCGATGCCGGTGATCTCACCGACCCGGCCGATGTCGACCGGCTCGCCGTCGATGACCGGCAGATGCTTGGTGGCGCTGATGGTGCGGGCGTCCTCGCCGGTGAGGCCGACGGCGAGGGGGCCGTGCTCGTTGAGCAGCCCGACCAGTTCGCGCTGGACCTGCCCGGCCAGGACCATCCGTACGATGTCCATCGCCTCGGGCGTGGTGACCCGCAGGCCCGCCTTGAACTCGCTGACCAGCCCGTGTTTGTCGAGCTGGGCGCTGATCTGGGGGCCGCCGCCGTGGACGACGACCGGCTTGAGGCCGGCGTGCCGCAGAAAGACGACGTCCTGGGCGAAGGCGGCCTTGAGATCCTCGTCGATCATGGCGTTGCCGCCGAACTTCACGACGACGGTCCTGCCGTGGTGCCGGGTGAGCCAGGGCAGCGCCTCGACGAGGATCCTGGCCTTGGGCAGGGCGGTGTGCTTACGGGTCCTGCTGGACTCGCCGGAGGCGGCGGATTCCATGGACCCGCCCGGTCCGCCGGTGTCGGCGGGGGCACCTGTGTCGGCGGGTTCGGTGGACCCGCCCGGTCCGCTGGCGTCGGTCATGAGCTGTACGCGCTGTTCTCGTGGACGTACTCGGCGGTGAGGTCGTTGGCCCAGATGACGGCGGTCTCGGGGCCGGCGGCGAGATCCGCGGTGATCTTCACCTCGCGGTAACGCATATCGACCAGCTCGCGGTCCTCGCCGACGCCGCCGTTCTTGCAGACCCAGACTCCGTTGATGGCCACATTGAGCTGATCGGGCTCGAAGGCGGCCCCGGTGGTGCCGATGGCGGAGAGCACCCGGCCCCAGTTGGGGTCCTCGCCGTGGACGGCGCACTTGAGGAGGT
The DNA here is from genome assembly GCF_053607985.1 of Streptomyces sp. NPDC055078. Lineage (NCBI taxonomy): Bacteria > Bacillati > Actinomycetota > Actinomycetes > Kitasatosporales > Streptomycetaceae > Streptomyces > Streptomyces sp. NPDC055078. The sequence continues at coordinate 7,902 of NZ_JBSGUP010000244.1, read as the reverse complement.
TGTTCCGGGCGATCGAGCGGCCGACCTCGACGGCGTCGTCCTCCGTCGCCGCGCCGATCACCTCGATCCGGATGTCCTTGGACGCGCCCTCCGCGTCACCGATGAGCTGGCGGGCGAGGTCGGCGCAGACGGCCCGGACGCCTTCGGCGAAGGCGTCGTACGCGGGAGCCGTCCCCGAGGCGCCGGAGGCGAGCAACAGCACGGTGTCGTTGGTGGACATACAGCCGTCGGAGTCGATGCGGTCGAACGTGAGGCGGGTGGCGTCGCGCAGCGCCTTGTCGAGTTCGGCGCTGCTCAGGTCGGCGTCGGTGGTGAGGACGACGAGCATGGTGGCGAGACCGGGGGCGAGCATGCCCGCGCCCTTGGCCATCCCGCCGACGCTCCAGCCGTCGCCCTGGTGGACGGCGGTCTTGTGCACGGTGTCGGTGGTCTTGATGGCGATGGCGGCCTTCTCGCCCCCGTGCTCGCTGAGCTGCGCGGCGGCGGTCTCGATGCCGGGCAGCAGCTTGTCCATCGGGAGCAGGAGGCCGATGAGGCCGGTGGAGGCGACGGCGATCTCGCCCGCGCTGTGGCCTTCGAGGACCTCGGCGGCCTTCTCGGCGGTGGCGTGGGTGTCCTGGAAGCCCTGGTGTCCCGTACAGGCGTTGGCGCCGCCGGAGTTGAGGACGACGGCGGTGACCCGGCCGCCCCTGAGGACCTGCTCGGACCACAGGACGGGGGCCGCCTTGACGCGGTTGGAGGTGAAGACGCCAGCGGCGGCGCGGCGCGGACCGGTGTTGACCACGAGGGCCAGGTCCGGATTGCCGTTCTCCTTGATCCCGGCGGCGATGCCCGCCGCCGTGAATCCCTTCGCTGCGGTGACGCTCACTGCATCTCCCTCGTCGTTTCGGTGTTCGCCGCCCGTGGGCCGCCGACTGCGGGGGTCTCGCTCATGGCGCGACCCCGGTGGTGGAGAGCCCGGTGGTCTCGTCGAGACCGAGGGCGATGTTCATGCTCTGCACCGCGCCGCCGGCGGTGCCCTTGGTGAGGTTGTCGATGGCGCTGATCGCGATGATCCGGCGGGCGCTCTCGTCGTACGCGACCTGGACCTGGACGGCGTTCGATCCGTATACGGACGCGGTCGCGGGCCACTGGCCCTCGGGCAGCAGCCGGACGAACGGCTCGTCGGCGTACGCCTTCTCATACGCGCCGCGGATGTCCTGCGCGGTGGTGCCCGGCCCGGCTTTGGCCGAGCAGGTGGCCAGGATGCCCCGGGCCATGGGGGCCAGGGTCGGGGTGAAGGAGACGGTGACCGGCTCCCCCGCCGCCGCGCTCAGATTCTGGATCATCTCGGGGGTGTGGCGGTGACCGCCGCCGACTCCGTACGGGCTCATGGAACCCATGACCTCGGAGCCGAGGAGGTGCGCCTTGGGGGCCTTGCCCGCGCCGGACGTCCCGGAGGCGGCGGTGATCACGGCCTCGGGCTCGGCGAGTCCCGCCGCATACGCCGGGAACAGCGCGAGCGAGACCGCGGTCGGGTAGCACCCGGGCACCGCGATCCGCCGGGCTCCCGCCAGCGCGACCCGGGCACCCGGCAGTTCGGGGAGGCCGTAGGGCCAGGTCCCGGCGTGCGGCGAGCCGTAGAACCGCTCCCAGTCGGCGGCGTCGGCGAGGCGGAAGTCGGCGCCCATGTCGATGACGAGCACATCGTCGCCCAGCCGTTCCGCGACGGCGGCGGACTGCCCGTGCGGCAGCGCGAGAAAGACGACATCGTGCCCGGCGAGCACCTCGGGCTCGGTCGGCTGGAGCGTCCGTCCGGCGAGCGGCGGCAGATGGGGCTGGAGGGCGCCGAGCGTCTGCCCCGCGTTGGAGTGGCCCGTGAGCGCGCCGATCTCGATACCGGGGTGCGCGAGAAGCAGCCGGAGCAGCTCTCCGCCCGCGTATCCGCTCGCTCCTGCCACTGCCGCTCGTACCGCCATCGGACCCTCCTCGTCGATGGCATGACTATACGCAGCTCCGCAGTTTTATGCAATCATGGTGATCCCTCGCGCGCGGGCCGGGCGGCCTGCGCGCCGGACATCCTCCCAGGGCCGAGCCCCTGATCTCGGATGTCCGTCACAGCGGATCAAGCCCAGTCCTGGCTGTCAGTGTGTCCTTGTAGCCTCCGCATCATGACAACCGAACTGGCCCATGACCCGCGTCCGGTCTTCTCCCGCGCACTTGATCAGGCCGGGCAACAGGTTGCGGCGGTGAGTCCCGATGAGCTGAGTAACCGCACTCCCTGTGCCGATTACGACGTCCGCGCGCTGCTCGGGCATGTGGTTTCCGTGCTGCACAAGCTCGTCCGAGTCGGCACCAGAGGCGATGCGCGCGACGTCCCCGATGTGATCGACGGCATCGCCGATGACGGCTGGACCAGCGCGTTCACCCGGGCGCGTGGCGAGGTCGAGCGCGTGTGGGCCGATGACGAGAAGCTCGACCGCATGGTCGAGCTGCCGTGGGCCACCCTGCCCGGCCGGACCGCTCTCGATGCCTACACCCACGAGTTCACGGTTCATTCCTGGGACCTCGCACATGCCACCCGGCGGCTGGCCGGACTCGACCCCGACCTTGCCGCGCGGGCGCTCCAGGCATTCTCGAAGTTCGCGCCGCCGGAGGACCGCAGCGAGCGGGGCCCGTTCAGCCCGGCCGTACCGGTGCCGGACGACGCCGACGTCTACACCCGGCTGGCCGCGTACCTGGGGCGCCGACCATAGTCAGAAACAGGCATCGCGGCCTTGGGCCGGCAGAACCACACGTATCGCGACCTGAGGTCGGCAGAACCATCGGCTATCGGACGTGCCTCTTTTTGGACCGGCCTGTCGGAAGACGGTGTTGCGGGTGTTGCGGGTGTTGCGAACCCGCAGCGGCCGGTGGCCGGTGGGCCGAAGCGGGCCCCCACCCGGTTCCAGCCGAGCCGCGTGGCCCGCACCGACGCCGGTCGTCAGTGACGCAGCCGGGCGGCGGCGGCCAGGATCGGGGTGGTCACGGCGGTAGCGGCGGCGCCGAGTGCGGTGTCCGTCGCCAGCACCAGGCGGACCGTTCGCATGGCAAGGGTGAGGATCTCGCTGCCGCGTCGGCGCATACCTGCCTCGAACCGGTTCACGGCCTCGGCCGGCGTGGTGCCGCCGTCAGCGGCGTCACCCCAGTGCCGTAGCAGGTCGGCCGCGTCACGAATGGCCGCGCCGGCCCCCATTCCGGCGGTGGGCGGTGTCGCGTGGACGGCGTCGCCGAGGGCGGTGATACGGCCCGCGGGCCAGGGCGCCAGCTCGGCGGCGCGGGCCGAGGCGGCGTTGAAGCGGTACGCCGCCACGCTGTGCGGGTCCGCGCGGGCGATGACCTCCAGGGTGCGCTCGGCCCAGCCCCGCTCGCGGAACCGTCCGAGCAGCGCGGCCTGCAACGCGCCGTCGCGCAGGGCGCGCAGGGAGTCGGTCGCGGCGGATTCGGGGAACATGGCGCCCCAGATGTAGGTGGGGCCGGTGGTGACGGACATCCGCAGCTCGGGGGCGTCGAGCACGGCGTTGCCGACCGGGTCGAGAAAACCAACGTACAACGCCGCCCCCCGTGGTCCCAGCGCCATCCCCGATCGTGGTCCGAGCCGTTGCTGTTCACCGGGGCTCAGGTCCCCCCGGAGGGTACGGCCGGAGAAGCCGACGATGCCCGCCGGGCTGTTGGTCGGGCCTCCCGCCAGGTGCCGGGCGACCACGGAGTGGGTGCCGTCCGCGCCCACCACCAGATCCGCCGTGACCGGTTCGGCGTCGGTGAACAGCACTCGGGGTGTGCCGTCGTCACCCCGGCCGACGTCGGACACGGTCCTCCCCAGATGCAGGTCGTCGCCGACCGCCTCGGCCAGCAGTCTGCGCAGGGTGATGCGGTCGATGTCGATGCCGGGGTGGCCGGTGAGATCGGGACCGCGGCCGAGCAGCCGGCCGCGACGGTCCCAGAACGCGTCGCGGTCGCGCAGCCGCAGCGCCGAGGCCGACGCGAGGAGTCGCCGCATGATCTCCGGCGCCACCAGCTCACGCAGCGCCGACTGGGCCCGCCCGTCCAGGGTGATGTGGTAACCCCCGGTCGCCGCCACATCGTTGTCGCGGTCGAACACTGCCACCTCGAAACCCTGGCGGCGCAACCCCGCCCCCAGCGCGAGTCCACCGATCCCGCCACCGACCACAACCACACGCGTACCCATTCGTCCTCTTCCGTCATTGTTCGCCTGCACGGGCGCTCCACCGTGACACCGGTAGTGGACACAGAGTGGCCAGTACCGGACATGATGGGACGATGGCGAACACCTCACGACGGGCCTTGCGGCTCTTGTCCCTGTTCGGATCGCGCCGACAGTGGCCGCTGCGCGAGTTCGCCACCGCGCTCGGGGTCAGCGAGCGCACCGTCCGCCGTGACATCGAGACGCTGCGCGAACTCGGATACCCGATCACCACCGTCCACGGACCCGATGGCGGTTACCGGCTCGGCGCGGGGCACACCCTCCCGCCGCTGGTGTTTGACCACGACCAGGCGCTCGCGGTCGCGGTGGCCCTGCAGACCGCACCCAGCACGGTGTTCGGCCTGGGAGACGACATGGCGCGGGCGCTGGTCACCCTGGAACAGGCCATGCCCGCGGCGCTGCGGGAAACCATGAAGTCCCTGCGCCTGACCAGGCTGCAGAACTACTGGGAGTTCCCGGCACCCCCCATCGACTCGACCGCGCTCACTGCCGTGGGAGCCGCGGTGCGCCACCGACATGTACTCGTCACCGAAACGCTGCGCGCCGACGGCTCACGCCCCGCCTCAGGTGACGACGACTTCCTGCCCGCCCGCCGCATCGAGCCACACCATCTGGTCGTCTGGGCCGGCCGGTGGTACGTGGTCGCCTACGACCTCGGAGACGACCAGTGGCGAGTGCACCGGGTCGACCGGCTCCGCCCCCGCTCCACGACGCACCCCTTCAGCCCGCGCACGCTCCCCCACGACGACCTCGCCCACTTCGTCATGAGCAGTCACGACCGCGGTGACACCGCCGCCGCCTGGGAGTGCACCGGCAGCGCCCGACTCCACCTGTCGGCAGACGTCGTCGCCCGCTGGGCACCGGGCGGCTCGGTCGTCGAACACCTCGACACCGAAAACTGCCGACTCACCCTCGGCGCCTGGTCCTGGGCCGGCATCGCCGGGATCCTCTCCACCTTCGACACCGAACTCACCGATGTCCATCCACCCGAACTGGCCCAGGCGTGCCGACGTATTGGCCACCGATTGGCCACCACCGCGGACACGCAAAGAAGACCGTAGCCGTCTCTCACCTGTCGGTGACAGCATCCACGGCCATGGCGGACAGCTGAAGAGGTTCCGTGTCAGGGCGGGCGAGGAGGCAGAACTCGTTGCCCTCCGGGTCGGCGAGGACGATCCACGGGACGTCGCCCTGACCGAGGTCGACATCGGTGGCGCCAAGAGCCCGCAGCCGGGCCGCCTCCGCCGCCTGGTCGTCACCACGGCACGGCAGCAGATCGAGATGGACGCGGTTCCACACGGTCCGCACGCCGGGTGTGCGAAGGAACTCAAGGTACGGGCCGACGCCCTTGGCGGAGCGCAGCCGCGCATGATCGTCGGTCACCTCGTGCCGGGCCCAGCCCATCGCCTCGCCCCAGAACCGGGCCATGGCCCGCGGATCCGCGCAGTCGACCACCACCGCGGCGATCGGCCCGGTGTCCCGGTAGATCTCCCGAGGCTCCAGCACACAGAACACATTGCCCTCCGGGTCGGCCAGCACCGTCCACGGGACATCGCCCTGGCCCACATCGGCGGGCGTCGCCCCGAGATTCTTCAGACGCGCGACCAACTCCGCCTGATGAGCCGCGGAGGTGGTGGCGAGATCGAGGTGCACGCGGCACTTCATCGCTTCAGGGGCCGGGACCGAGACGACATCGACACAGACGGCGACGGGGTCCGGCCAGACAAAGCCCGGTGTGGCCGCCGTTGCCCCTGTCCCCTCGCTGGACACACCCCAGCCGAGCGCCTCCGCCCAGAACCTGCCGAGCGCCGAGTCGTCCCCGGCCTTGAAATTCACCTGAACAAGTCGCGGCGCCATGCCGCCGACCCTATGCCCGGGTGTCCCGGCCGGGCGAGGGGCTGGAATCCATTCGACCCCGCTCGCCTCGCCCGGTACGGTCGCGAGCTGTTCTCACTGCGGGGTACCCATGAGATCCGCGTGCGCCCACCCCGGCAGTTCCCCTGCTGAGAGTAGGTTTCGCCCATGGCATGCCGTATCAGTGAGCTGGTGCTCAAATGCCACGACCCCGAGGTGCTGGCGCGGTTCTGGTGCGAGGTCCTCGACTTCGTAGAGCTCGATCGCGAAGCGGAGGGCTGTATCGAGATCGGTCCGCGCGAAGGGTTCGGCGGCCCGCAGCCGACGATCTTCCTCATCCGCGACGACGAGCCGAGGAACGGGCCTGCCCGGCTGCACATCGACGTCAGTCCCACCGACCGCGATCAGGACGCCGAGCTTGAGCGCCTCCTGGCCGCCGGGGCGGAACGCGTCGACATCGGTCAGCCCGTGGAGGCGTCCTGGCACGTCCTCGCCGATCCGGAAGGCAACGAGTTCTGTCTGCTCAAGTCCCGCATCGGCGCACTCTGACAGGGGCCTCGGCCTCGGCCCCGGCGGCGCCCACGGCCCGTACGCCCGCGCACGGCACCCGCAGCGGGGACGGCGCCGGAGACCGCACCGGGGACCGAACCGGGGACGGCGCCGGGGAGCGCGCCGGGGAGCGCCGGATCGACCCGGCCGCCACCGACGCGTCTCCGACGCCGCGCCGGCCTTCCGCTGTGCCCGTTCTGTGACATGTTCGGCACCGGCCTGCGGCCCGGGCGCCCCTAGCGTCGAACCCATGATCGTATGGCTCAACGGTACCCACGGCTCAGGCAAGACGACGACGAGCGCACTCGTGCAGCCACTCATCCCGGATTCACGGGTGTTCGACGCCGAGAAAGTCGGCGAGACGCTCATGGACATCAAGCCCGGGCTGCCCTGGATGGACAACTTCCAGCACTGGCCGCCGTGGCGGCAGCTCGTCGTCGAGACCGCCCGCCGCGTACTCGAATACACCGGCGGCACCCTGGTGATGCCCATGACCGTCCTGGTCGAGTCGTACTGGCGCGAGATCAGTACGGGCCTCGCCCAACACTCCATCCCGGTGAGGCACTTCGTCCTGCACGCCGACCAGGACACCCTCCGCGGGCGCATCGCGGGTGACACGGTTCTCGGCCCCAACTCCCCGTTCCGTCTCCAGTACCTTGAGCCCTACGCCGAGGCGGCCCGCACGTGGCTGCACGCCGAGGCCGAGGTCGTCGACACCACACACCTCACGCCCGCCCAGGCCGCCCAGCGGATCGCGGAAGCCGTCAAGGGGTGATCCCTGTCCGGCACATGTGATCCGGCGGAGGTGTCCACGCGACCACCTCCGGCCCGCTCGGCGCATGCCGGTCCGCTCACGCTCAGTGCCTGTCGGTCCGTTCGGTGATGCTCCAGTGGTAGCCGTCGAGGTCGGTGAAGTGCCCGGTGAAGTCACCCCGGCCGGCTCGGTGAATCCCGTACTGAACGCTGTACAACGGAGGAGACCCAGCGCGACGGCTCCTCCCGCGATCAGCGGCACGGTGTCCACGGCTCAGCGCCCCGGCCTGCGGCGGCCGGCCCAGCGGCGAAGTCCCCATCGTGAGCGGCGGGGGCGCGGCTGGAGCGGCCGACCGCCGTCCGGGCCGGCCTGACCGGCTTCGCCGGGGTCCCGGCCCCAGTGGTCGTCGGGTGAAAGGAGCGGCGCCTTGCGTTCCGCCTGAGCCCGGATCTCGACGTAGGACTCATGAGAGGTGATACGGAACGCCTCCTCGTAGGAGGCC
>NZ_JBSGUP010000243.1:0-11245 GCF_053607985.1 Streptomyces sp. NPDC055078 | reverse complement strand
ACCGAGGTGTGTGCGGGTGTGCGGGTTCCGTACAGGACGAGGATCCGTACGAGTCGGGGTTCCGTACGGGTCGCGGGACGCGGGACGGACCGTGCCGCCCTCCGGAGATGTCCGGTGGGCGGACAGGGTGGGGGAATGCGCCGGAGTGGGGTGGGAATTCGGCCATGGAAAGTCATTGAATCCGGTACGGGCCGTATGGACCCCAGCCCGGCGCAGAGTCGCCGCGGCGTCATGCGTAGAATGCGGCCGTCGTCGTAGAACCACTGCACACTCGGCGCCGGCCCCCTCGTACCCCGCGAAGGCTCTCATGCTCGGCAGCACGTCAACGTGGCCCATGAACGCGATTTCCAGTATCCAATCGATTTGAAGGACCAAGCACTCACGCCGCTCACTCCTGGAGTGAAACGGCGACGGCACCCGGCATGACGAGCGCACTATTCTCATGCCCTGGGAACAATTCACAGAACGCCTTACGGAATTACTCATGCCCGGGTGACCGCCGGGTCATGAGCGGCCTTGGCGTGCCCATCACCTGGAGCTTCCCGAGTCCCGCACACCCTGGCCCGCGCGGCCGTCGACAGCGAGTCGACACGGCGCGAGCCGCCACCTCTTTTGCATAAAAGGATATCCCCTTTCCTTCTTCTTGACCAAGGGTTCACCTAAGATTTCGGCAATCCAAATCCGCTCGTCATTCCCCATAGGAGGTGCGTCAATGTCTCTGACACAGCTGGGCACTCACCTTGCCCTCGACCTGATAGCCGTGTGTCTGCTGACCTTCGGCGTGTACTACCCCCGCCATCGGCGTCGGGATCTGATCCCCGCGTATCTGGCCCTCAACGTCGCGCTCTTTACGGTGGTGGCCGCGCTCGCCCAGATCGGCAACGGTGGCACGGCGCTCGGATTCGGCCTGTTCGGCGTGTTATCAATCATCCGGGTGCGCTCCGCCTCGATTCAGCACGAGGAGGTCGCCTACTACTTCACGACCCTCGTCACCGGTCTCATCTGCGGTTTGCCCCAGTTGGAGGTTCGTGAGGCCGGAGCCCTGGTCGGGGTGCTGCTGGTGGTCGTCTACGCGGCCGATCACCCACGGCTGTTCGCCCGGGTCCGCCGGACCGAGGTCACCTTGGACGCGGTGTACGCCACCTCCGCCGAGCTGCGCGCCGACCTTCACCGGCGCCTCGGCGAACCGCTGAACTGGATCGTCACGGAGGTGGACTATGTGCGCGATCTGACGGTGGTGGATGTCCGCTACCGCGAGCCGAAGGAGGTCCGTGAGTATGCCGAGCCGGTGAAGACCACCGCCGCCTCCCGCCCCGCCCAGCCATCGCTGGAGTCGGTGTGACGCCCCACAGGCCCTCCCGGGCCAAGCGCGCGGCCAGACCGAAGGCCAAACAGAAGGCCCAGCCGAAGGCGCAGCCACAGGCCCGGGTGAAGCCCGCGGCCAAGCCGGAGGCCACGCCCGAGACCAAGCCGGAAACCGGAGCGGAGGCCGGCCCTCCGGCCGGGCCCGCGCTCGACCCCCGGCTCGACTCGCCCTCGGGGCCCATCCTCTCGGCGTCGTCCATTTCCCTCGCCGAGCTACAGGAGAGCGCGGAACTCCTCGACCGCTTCGACCGGGCCTATCTCGTCCCCGTTCCCATCTTCACCGCGCTCGCCACACATCTGACCGACCCGGACCGCCCGGAGGGGCCCTACCGGGCGCTGGAGATCGGCGGCAGACGCTGGTTCCGCTATCACTCCGTCTACTACGACACTCCTGATCTGCGCTGTTTCCATGAGCACCGACAGGGCCGCCGGGTGCGGTTCAAGATCCGTGAGCGGGTGTACCAGGACTCGGGCGAGCGGCAGTTCGAGATCAAGCTCAGGGGCGGGCGCGGGGAGACGATCAAACACCGCCGCCGCCTGACCGGTGACGACACTCCGCTCGATACCCCCTACCGGGACTTCCTCGCGGAGTCACTGCGCACCACGTACGGCATCGACGCACCCCCCGTACTGGATCCGTCGGTCGTCACCGACTACAAACGGGCCACGCTGGTGTCCGCCGGGGAACGGATCACCTGTGACGCGGTGCTGCGCTGCCATGACGTACGCGTCGACGCCGTCGTCGACAGCGACCCCGGGCTGATCCTGGTGGAGACGAAGACCATCGGCCATCTCACCGAGGCGGACCGCTTTCTGCACGCCCAGGGGGTCCGGCCCGCGGTGTTCACCAAGTACTGCAGCTCGCTCGCCAGCCTCCAGCCATCGCTCCCCGCCAATATCTGGCGCCGCCACGCCCGGTTCACCTTCGGGCGTGCCTGACCCCCCTGACCTGCCCTGGGGCCGGGTCGGTACCTCTCCGACCCGCCCGGGGCCGGAGTCGGCTCCACCTCCCCGCGACAAACGAAGCCGTCCCAGCCGCCCAGCGGCCCGGGGCGGCTTCGCCGTGGTGGCGGCCCGGGAGGCGGCCGTACGACCGGCAGCACAGCCAGGCCGCACCAGATCCCCGAACCACACGAACAAGATGAGAACTTTCGAAACTCTATTGACCTATCGAATGTGGCGGGATTACATATTGGTCATGCCGTGAGTCACCTCGCGTCTCGCGGGTGGAGCAGAGGAGCAGTGCATCGTGAAAGTGGCCAACGTCTCCGGTCGGCTGAGTCTGGTGACCGCACCGGGTGAGGCGGTGGACGTCGAGCGCGCCAGCGCCGGGCGCTTCTCCGCCGATATGCAGTCGGCGTACGAGCGGTGGGACGAGCTGACCGAGTTCGCGTCCACCGTGTCCCCCGGCCGCCCGGACGCCGTGCCGCTGAGCGCCGCCGAACTGGGCAATCCGGTCCCCGCCCCGCGCCAGATCTTCGCGATCGGGCTGAACTACGCGGATCACGCCGCCGAGTCGAAGCTGTCGGTGCCCGAGAGCCCGACCGTGTTCACCAAGTTCCCCACCTGTCTGACCGGGCCGTACGGGAATGTGACGCTGCCCCCGGGCGGTGATGTGGACTGGGAGGTCGAGCTGGTCGTGATCATCGGGCGGCGGGCGGAGCGGGTGCCCGAGGCCGATGCCTGGAAGTACGTCGCGGGTCTGACCGTGGGCCAGGACATCTCGGAGCGCCGGCTCCAGCTCTCGGGTCCGGCTCCGCAGTTCAGCCTCGGCAAGTCCTTCCCCGGCTTCGGGCCCGTCGGTCCTGTGGTGATCAGCCCGGACGAGGTGCCCGACCGCGACGACCTCGAACTCGGTACGCTCATCAACGGTGAGCAGGTCCAGCAGGGCCGCACCTCGGATCTGGTGTTCCCGGTCGCGGCACTGATCTCCTCGCTGTCGGCGGTCACCGCCCTGCTGCCCGGTGACGTGATCTTCACCGGCACCCCGTCCGGGGTGGGCCTGGGGCGCACCCCCCAGCGCTATCTGCGGGACGGCGACGAGCTGGTCAGCTATGTCGGAGGCATCGGCGAGATGCGCCACCGCATGGTCGCGGCAACGGAGGCATGACATGGCGCGCACCAGCACCCGGAGAGTGACCGTACAGCACGTACAAAATGCACTGTCGACGCCGACAGTACGGACAGCGCAGGAGGTTCGGTCATGTCACTGCACGGACTGAGCTCGCTGGTGATCGGCGTTCCCGACGTCGAGGCGACCGCCGCGTACTACGAGGACTTCGGGCTGGTGCGTGACGCGTCGGGGTGGCTGACCACCGTGGACGGCGGGCGCCAGCTGAAGATCGTCGGCGCTCCCACCCGGCGGCTGGTGGAGGTCAGCATCGGCGCGGACGACCAGGACGATCTGGCCCGGGTCGCGGGCGGTCTGACCGCTTTGGGCGTCCCGGTCGTCCGGGACGCGGCGTCCGTGACGGCTGTGGAGCCGGTCACCGGCATCCGCGCGGTCATCCGGATCGCCGACCGCGTCCGGCAGCCCGCGTGCCCCCCGACCCCGTACAACGGCCCCGGCCGTATCGAGCGAGCGGGCGCCCGGGCTCCGGGGGTGCTGCGCGAGGGGCCGGTCCGGCCGCGCAAGCTGGGACACGCGGTGATCGGGTCGGTCGACTACGAGGCCACCTCCCGCTTCCTCATGGAGGGCCTCGGGTTCCGCGCCAGCGACTACATCAAGGGCAAGGGCGCGTTCCTGCGCTGCTCCACCGACCACCACAACATCCTGGTCCTCAACGCGCCGGTGAACTACCTGCACCACACCTCGTGGCAGGTGCACGATATCGACGAGATCGGCCGGGGCGCCCACACCATGCTGGAGGGCCACCCCGAGCGTCATGTCTGGGGCCTGGGCCGCCACCACGCCGGATCGAACTTCTTCTGGTACCTCAAGGACCCGGCCGGTAACTTCTCCGAGTACTACTCCGACATGGACACCGTCGCCGAGGACGAACTGTGGACGCCGGAGGTCCTCGAAGGCGCCAAGGGCCTGTTCAGCTGGGGACCACCGCCCCCGCCCTCGTTCCTCAACCCGGACGACCTCGCGGCCCTGATGACCGGCGCCCACCAGCCCCGGCGGTAGGCACCCCACCGGCACCACTGGCCGGGCCCGTCGGTCGGTCCCGCCGGCGAACCCCGCCCGGCCGCCCGTGGCGACCCCGCGCCAGAGCCCGCGCCAGAGCCCCTGGCGACCCCGACCGGCAGGGCCCGCTCCACCCCTTCGTCAGCAATACCGCTAGGAGTACGCACATGCTGCGACCTGACAGTCATATCGTTGTCATCGGTGGCACCCGAGGGCTTGGCTTCGAGGTCGCGAAGGCCGCCGCCGCGCAGGGAGCCCGTGTCACCATCACCGGCCGCGACGCCGCCGATGCCCGGAAGCGGGCCGCCGAGATCGGCCCCTCCGTCACAGGGGCGGCCTGCGAACTCACCGACTGGGACTCCATCGGCGCCCTCTTCGAGGGCATGGACACCGTCGACGGCCTCGTCCTGACCGCCCTCGACCGCGACCACAACACCATCAACGACTTCCGCCCCGACGACTGCGCCCGCACCTCCCTGATGAAGACCGTCGGCTACGCCACCGCCGTCAACAAGGCCATCCCCAAGTTCACCGCCGACGCCTCCGTCGTCATGTTCAGCGGACTGTCCATGTGGCGCCCCGTCCCCGGCTCCACCACCATCTCCATGGCCAACGCCGCCATCATCGGCCTGGTCAACTCCCTCACCCTGGAGATCGCACCCGTCCGCGTCAACGCCCTCACCCCCGGCGTCGTCGGCGGCACCGCGGCGGTCGACGAAGCCGACAAGGTCCGCGCCGACTGGTACGAAGCCATGCGCCAGCGCACCCCCGCCAAACGCCTCCCCACCCCCGACGACATCGCCAACGCCGTCATGTTCCTGCTCACCACCCCTGGCATCAACGGCGCCAACCTCGTCATCGACGCCGGTATGCGCCTCGCCTGAACCGAGGGCGCCCACGGCCTCGGGCCGCCCATGGCCCCAGGGCTCCCGTGCCGGATCCGGCGCCGGTCCCGTGCCGGGTCCCGTGGCGTTCGGGGGGGCGGCCCCGTTGCGCGTACGGCTCAGTCCTGGGCCAGCGCATCGGTCTGGTCGGCGAGGTCCTCGTCCGTCGGGGCGTCGTCCTGAGTGAGCTTGAACCGCCAGTATCCGGTGAAGGCGATGGCGCGCTTGTCGATGCCCCGGTCGTCGACCAGGTGCCGCCGCAGCGCCCGTACCGCCGACGACTCCCCCGCCACCCAGGCGAACACCTCGCCGTCCGGGAAGGCGGCGGAGCGTACGGCGTCCACCAGGACCGGGGACTCGCCGGGGCGGACGCCGTCGCGGTGCAGCCAGTGCAGCGTGACATCGCCCGCCGTGGTGAACTCCTGCTCCTCCTCGGCGTCGGCGACCTCGATATACGCGGTCGCCCGCTCCCCCGGCTCCAGCGCCTCGATCAGCGCGCCGATCGCCGGAAGCGCCGTCTCGTCGCCCGCGAGCAGCGTCCAGTCCCGGCGGCCCGGTGTCCGGAAGTGGCTGATCTGCGGTCCGAGCATGCCCACGATGTTTCCGGGGGCGGCTTCGGCGGCCCACCGCGAGGCGGGGCCGCTCTCGTCGCCGTGGCCGTGGAGGACGAAGTCGATGTCGACCTCCTGCCGCCGCGCGTCATGGCCCCGGATGGTGTAGCTGCGCATCCAGGGCCGTTCGGCCTCCGGCATCGCCAGATAGTCCTGGTACCAGCGGCCCACATCGCCGTCGGCGGGCATCGGCGGGATCACCGGGGCCCGGCCGGGCTGCCGGGGGAAGAACAGCTTCACATGCTGATCGACGCTGACATGAGTGAAGTCGGCCAGATCCTCGCCGCCGAAGGTCACCCGGACCATGAGCGGAGTGATCCGCTCGGTGCGGCTGACGTGCAGTGCCGAGTAGCGCAGCGTTCGGTTCACGGACGGTCTCCCCTAGTGGTCCAGCGGTCCGGCAGCCCGGTCGTCCACCGGTCCGACGGCTCAGCGATGAATAAGGATAGGCTAACCTTATTCACTCATCGGGGGCCCCTGGAGGGGAACCGCATAGGCGGATTCCGGCATACCCCGGCACGGCGGCCACACCCGCGCGGCGCACCGATGACCGAACCTTCCTCTCGGGCTCCAGGACTCCAGGTGCGGCTGGAAGTCGACTGCCGACCGCGCCCGATGACCCTCCGTGGCCCCGGCACACCCGGGCACATTTAGGTGAGGCTAACCTCATTCACCCTCGACGGAGTCGCAACGATCGCCTGCCTGCCCCGGCGTCACCCGTGCGGCCATGGCCGACTTCCAGCCAGACACCGCCGCGCCTGGCCACTCCTCGCCGACTCCGGGCAGAAGAAGTCAACAGGGGCGCACGAACGCTTTTCCCGTGCGCTCGCACGCCCCCCTCGCGTCCACTCGGCGCGGGTATGAGGCATTGCGTCAGTACCGCACCGCGCGAGTGCGGTGAACTGGTGACCGTCGCAGACGAAACGCACGCACGAAACGCACCTGCTGGAAGAGAGTTGAGGAGCAGCCCATGACGACAGTTCTGTTGGTCCACGCGGTCTCACTGTGGCGGGCCTCGTTGGCGTGCCTGCTCGGCGAGGACAGCGGCCTGAGAGTGGAGACCACGGACAAGGGCGGGGTGCGCGCCGCCATGGAGGAGAACCCCTCGGACATCCTGCTGACCGATCTCGACTGTCCGGACTCCGTCGAAGTTCTGACGCTCATGGAGAGTTTACGCAAGCAGGCCGACAGCCGTACGGCCCTGATCGTGCTGGCCCGGGGGGACCGGGCCGGGGATCTCCGCAGAGCCTCCGACGTCGGAGCCCTGGGCTACATAGACAAGTTCGGCCCGGTGGACAATCTCTGCGAGGTGGTACGGAAAGTCGCGGCCGGCGGCCGGCACATCGACCAGTCGCTGGCCTTCGGTCTGCTCCAGGCCACCGAAGTCCCGCTCTCCGCACGCGAATTACGCGTTCTGGCGCTGGCGGCGGAGGGCGAGTCCGTGTCGTCGATAGCCGGTGCCCTGCATCTGGCCAGCGGCACGGTACGCAACTATCTGGCCGCCGCCATCCGCAAGACGGGCGCCCGGAACCGGCTGGACGCCATAAGACTCTCGAAGGAGTTCGGCTGGCTCTAGCGGCCGGAGGCGAGGGCGGAGCCGGGGCCAGGACGGGGCGGGGCGGGGCGGGGCGGGGCGGCAGGATCAGGGGGCGGAGGGTGCGGGAGAGGAGGAGGGCGACGAGGAGGGCGCGGGGGCGGGGGTCCAGCAGCCGGTGAGATCGCGGTAGAGCGAGGAGCCGGCGAGCAGTTCGGCCTGAGTGCCGCAGACCGTCCTCGTGCCGTCCATCACCAGCACCCGCCGGGCCCGCGCCGCCGAGGTCAGCCGGTGGGCGATGACGACGAGCGTGTCCGTGCGCTCGGCGAGCGCGGTCTCCGCCCGCGCTTCGGCGGCCGGGTCGAGATGGCTCGTCGCCTCGTCCAGGATCAGCAGCGGCGCGGTCGCCAGATAGGCGCGGCCCAGTGCGACGAGCTGCCGCTCGCCCGGCGAAAGCCACAGCGGATCGAGCGGTTCGTCCAGTCCGCCGAGCCGCTCCACCAGCGGTCCCAGTCCGATCGCCGCCACGGTGGCCGCGATCTCCCGGTCCCGGGCGGCGGGCCGCAGATAGCGCAGATTCTCCCTGAGGGTCGCGGTGAACACATACGCCCGCTGCGGCAGCAGCGTCCGTACGGCGGTGGCTTCGGGTGCCGTCGCGGGACGGCCCAGCCAGCGGACCTCGCCCCCGGTGGGAGCGGCGACCCCGGCGAGCACGGCCGCGAGCGTGGACTTCCCGCTCCCGCTGGGTCCGACGACCGCGAGATGGTCACCCCGCCGGAGCGTGAGATCCAGCCGGTCGAGCACCGGCCGGGCACCCGGCCCGTACGCGAAGCTGACCGAACGCAGTTCGGCGGTCATGGAGGACGGCGGCGATGTCGGCAGCACCGGGGGCGGGGGCGGTGCGGGCGGCAGCGGCGCGCGCCCGGTGAAGCGGTCGAGCACCACCACCAGCCGTCCCCCGGCGGTGCCGAGGACGCTCATCAGGGCGTGCAGGGCGGGGGCCAGCGCCTGTGTCAGATAGGTGAACGCCCCGACCAGGGCGCCGCTGGTGAGGCCGTGCCGCATCAGCCAGGGCGCGGCGAGCAGCAGAAGCAGCGGCGGCAGCCGGGCGGACACCGCGAGCGCGAGAATCCGCACCGCGGCCCAGCGGGCCAGCGAACGGGCCGCCGCCGCCTGGTCGCCCGCGAGCGAGCCCGCCCGCTCGACCGTACGGCCCCCGGCTCCCGCCGCCGCGATGTCCCGCAGCGCGGACGCGGTCTGACCGGCGTACGCGGCGAACTCCTCGTCGGCGCCGAGATACGCGCGCTGACGGGCCGCCATCGGGATGAGCGTCGCCAGGAACAGCCCCAGGCCGAGCAGCAGCGGCGGCAGCACCACCAGGAGCAGCCTGGGCGCCAGGGCGGCCATACCGGCCAGGGCACCCGCCGAGGTGAAGACGAAGGAGCGTACGGACAGCACGAGTCCGGCCCAGCCGTCGCGGGCGATCTCGCTCTGGTGGGTGATCCGGGAGACCGCGCGGGTGGTGGCGGCGTCCGGGCCCGTCAGCCCGGTGCGCAGCGCCTGGGCGACGGCCCGGCGGACGAGTCCGTCGCGCAGCGGCTCCACCAGATCGGCCAGTCCGCCGAAGACTCCCCGGGTGGCGAGCGCGGCGGGCAGGGTGGCGACGGCGGCGACCGCCAGCCACAGCAGTCCGGTGGCCGGGGAACCGTTCAGAAAGCCCCGGTCGATCGCGCGTGCCACCGCGTAGCCACCGAGGAACGTCTGTGCGAACTCCAGCAGCGACCATCCCGCCAGCCGAAGCACAACCCGCCCGCGCGCCCGCAGGAACGGCCACCCTTCCCGTACGACCCGGCCGAACGAACCGGAGGTCTTCGTACCGCCGTCGGCGGCCTTCCGGTCGTACGAGGAAGGTGTACGGGGCCGGGGCGGCCCGCCTTCGGGTGGTCCGGGGCGCTCGGGGGCCTCGGCCGGGACCGATGCCGGTGCCGGTGCCGGGTCGGGGGTCATCGGGGCTCCTCCGCGGCGGATCGCGGGACGGCGTGAGGGCCGGTGTCGTGATCGGTGTCGAGTCTGGCGCCATGGCCGGTTCGGAGAGGCGCGACCCCGGTGCGCGGGGCCCCGGGATCGGTACTCGCGTCCGCACGGCCCGTTTCTCCGGCCTCCCGGCTCACATGCGCCCCTTCCGGGCGGCTACGCGCGCCGTCGTGACCGTGCGACGCGCCCGCCTGACGAGGTGACGCACCCTCCGGAGCGACGTCGTCACGACCTCCACCGTCTTCACGACCTCCAGGATCTCCAGGACCTTCAGGACCTTCAGGATCCTCGCGCCCCGGGTGGAACACCGCGCGGTACTCCGGGTCGGACCAGAGTTCGGTGTGCCGCCCGATCGCGCGCACCGTGCCGTTCTCCAGCCAGACCACCCGGTCCGCGCCGGCGGCCGACGAGACCCGGTGTGCGACGAGGATTCTGGTGCTGGTGCCCGCGCGCGCGGTCAGGGCACGCCGGACCTGGCGTTCGGTGACGGTGTCGAGGCTGGAGGTGGCGTCGTCGAGGATCAGCAGCCGGCCGGTGTGGGCGAAGGCGCGGGCAAGACCGAGGCGTTGGCACTCACCGCCGGAGAGCGGGGCGCGGTCCAGCGGGGTGCGGTAGCCGAGGGGCAGCAGCCCGATGAAGGCGTCGGCGCAGGCGGCGCGGGCGGCGGAGTGTACCGCGTCGGCACAGACGCCGCCGGGGCCGTAGGCGATGGTGTCCTCGACGGTCGTACCGAGCAGCGCGGGCCGGGCGAAGGCGAAGGCGACCTCGTGGCGCAGCCGTACCGGATCGATGCCGTCCAGCGGTACGCCGTCCAGGGTGACGTGTCCCGCGTCGGGGTCGGTGAGCCGCCCCGCCACGGCGGCCAGCAGGGACTTTCCGGCGCCCGAGCGGCCGACGACGGCGAGTGACGTACCGCCGGGGACGGTGAGGCTCACCCCGCGCAGCAGCGGCCTGCCGTCACGTACGACATCGACATCGCGCAGTTCCAGCGTGCCGGGGCCGCCGGGCGGCAGTTCGAGGGAGCGGTGGGGTACGGCGGGCAGGGCGAGGAGGGGGTCGAGCCTGCGGGCGGCGGTGCGGCCCCGGGAGACGGCGCTCAGCGCGCCCGTCAGCGCGCCGAGTCCGACGGCGAGGACGGCGTAGCGGGAGACGGCGAGCAGTTCGCCGACGCTGATCGCCCCCGCCGACAGCCGTACCCCGGCGACGGCCAGCACCAGCACGGTGAGCAGCGGCAGCAGCACCGCGCTGCCGCCCACCGCCCGGCCGTGGATCTCCCAGGTCCGCCGCCCGTGGGTGGCGAGCGCGGTGACCGGTTCGGTGATCCGGGCGTGCTCCCGGGTGGCGGTGTGGGCGGCCCGTACGGTGTCGATGCCGTCGAGCACTTCGGTGAGCCGGGTGGCGACCAGGGCCTGTTCGCGCTGGTAGTCGGCCGCGGCGTCCGCCGTGCGGCGGATCAGCGTGCGCAGCAGGACGACGAAGGCGGGGGCGCCGACGAGCAGGGCGACGGCGGTCCAGGGGTCGATGAGGAACAGGGCGACGATCCCGCCCACCGGGACCAGTACCCCGGCGATCGCGGTGGCGGCCGTGACGGGGACGGCGGCGGCGTCCGCGGCGTTGGCGGTGAGCCGGGTGGTGAGGTCACCGGGGGCGACGGCTCCGCCGTGGCGCGGCTCGGCCCGTACCAGCC